>JAEZPG010000034.1 GCA_023413555.1 Bacillota bacterium
TAGATTACTACACCGAAAGGTGTGTTACTTGTTAAGTTGATTGAACCGCCGTGTACGGAACCGTACGCACGGTGGTGTGAGAGGTCGAAAATTTCTCTAATCAGAGAAATTTTCTCCTACTCAATTAAAAATATTTAAATTTTTTTGTTGAACATTTTTCAATGAATTTGAAGTCATTTGCAATATTTAGTCAGCAAAAAAAATAAGAGCATAACAAATACGGAATTTATACAATTCTAAAACAGGGGGTCTAGAAGAAATATAAGTTGGTTCTTATGACATCACCTATAATACCGATCAGAGTGTAACGGGTGTATAGGTTGCAGGAAATACCTTTGCATCCTATGCATATGAGAACAAGCTTCTTAGAAGTGTGACCTATGCTAACGGTGCCACCTTGTCTTATAGTTATGATAAAGATGGTAACATGACAGAGATGGCTGTAGATGGGGAGAGTAAATATACCTATTCCTATAATGACGAAGGGACGTTATTATCCAAACAGGATATCGACCAGAATAATACAACCACCTATGATTCCAATGAGGATGGCTCAAAGACAGTAACACTGAAAAACGATGCCACTGGAACAGTTCTAGATAGTTACACTTTGTCAGAAGACGCTTCAGAATTTACTGAGAAAATAGGAAATGATACCTATGGTTTATCAAGTTCCAGTAAAGAGTTGACTGATAGTTTTACTTATAATGGGGATGAAGTATATAAGAAGGTTTATACACTTAATTCTGAGAATGCCCCTACAGAAGAGAAACTTAGTAGTAATGGTGAAAATATCCTTTCCACGAGTTATATGTATAGCGCAGGTGGTGATATCACAGGAATTATACATACCACAAGTGAAGCCACAGATGAGACCTCTTATACCTATAACAGTTATGAAAACATTGCAACAATTAGCATAAATGGGGTAGAGAAATATCATTACTACTATGACATAGCAGACCAACTGGTTAGAGTAAATGATGCAATGCAGAATAAGACAGAAACCTATACCTATGATAAAAATGGGAATATATTAGAAAAGAATCTGTATTCCTATAACTCAGGAAATCTTGATGGATTTACCCCAATAGATACGATAAATTACTCCTATGAGAATAGCACTTTCCCAGATGAATGTACTTCTTATGATGGGCAAGAAATAACCTATGATGAGCTTGGTAATCCTTTATGTTATCTAGGATGGGATATGACATGGGAAGCAGGCAGAAGATTATCTACCATGAAGAATGATAGTACGTATATATCTTTTTCCTACAATGATGAAGGTATCCGAACTTCCAAGAAGGTTGATGGAGTGGCTACTTCTTATACATCGATTGATGGAGGAATTACAAGTCAGAACGATGGCATCAATCAAATATATTTCCGTTTTGATAAGAATAATAGCTTAACCGGATTTAACTTGAGTGGGACAGAGTATCTTTATGTAAAGAATGCACAGGGAGATATAACAGGTATTCTTGACAAAGATGGTAAGCAAGTCGTATCCTATACCTATGATGAATGGGGAAAAGTGGAAAGTATAAGTGGAAGCAGTGCTGATACGGTTGGAAAGCTAAATCCGATGCGGTATAGAGGGTATTATGAGGATACGGAGGTGGGATTATACTATTTACAAAGTAGGTATTATAATCCGAAGGTGTGTAGGTTTATTAGTACGGATGAACCTTTAGTGATAAATAATACAATATTAGATACCACTGATGCAAATTTGTATGCATACTGTAATAATAACTCCATTAATATGATTGATATGAATGGAAATAAATCAACATATATTGATTCCCAATCAGATTATACTAAAATATACTTCGATTTTAAGTATAGATATATGAAGAATATACCTTGGGGTTTTTATGGGAATATTGCGGATAATGGGTGTGGTGTTATTGCGGCATACAATGTACTGGTGTCAAAAAACTCTAAAGTACTTTTTTATGATGTTTATTTAACATTAAGAGATTTAGGTGGTCCAATACTTCAAGGACTACTAGGAACAAATCCTGCTACAATAAAATATTTAATGGGCTTATGTTTTAATAAAGTCTATTCTTGTACCTTTTATAAAAAACAAAAATGGATAGATATAGCTGGAAAGTCTGAGGCTGTGATTGTGCTATACAAAACAAGGAAATTAGGTATGCACTATATAGCAGGAATTAAGGTAAATAGAGATGAATTCCGATTTTATAATGCTGATACACTGGACTTTAAAGTGGCCAAAGTTACAATTTACGATTTAATAAAAGAAATAAATAGAGGAGGAAGAATACCTTTACTTATAATAGGTGTAGCAAAGAAAAAAAGCTGGTGGTAATATAGTATTTTGTCAATAATTTTGCTTCTATGAAATTCTTATATCCTGACATGAACTTTTAAAACTGATATAAATTACTAATTATAATTTGGATAATAACTCATAAGAAATAAGAGGCGATTAATTAAACTAGTAATATGCTCCCTTCTAGCTAAACAATTGAAATTATAGTTAATTAATAAATGGAAGGGAGTACTTTGCTTATTATCTTTTCAAATACGACGTTGAATAGAAAAGCATATAAGATGTACTTCATTTATGTTAACTGTTTATATGGATTAATCAAAATGGAGAAGAGTATCTTTATGTGAAAAGGCACATGAAGATATGTTGATTTAATAATGCAGATGCGCTTGCGATGTTTGTGTTAATTGAAATTGAAATAAGTACTCAGTAGAAACACTCCGGCACATCCAGCTTATAAACAATTCAGATAAAGGTAGTGGCAATCATACCAGTTAAGTAGTCAAGTTACAGGGTAAAATCAAAAGACTACAGTATCTGAATGTATTATAACCACGTTATTAAAAAGAAAGGAAGTTATGGTGTTTTGCTTCTATAAACATCATACAAGGGTATAAAGAATGAAATATGTAACGTATTTTTTAGCTGTTTTATTAATATCAATAATGCCTCTACATAGCTGTGAGATGGATGATACAGAGGAACATGGAGACAGAAACTCGTATTTACTATATAATAAACTTAGCTTTGAACTACCAGATGCTTATTCAGCAGAAACCTATAAAGAGGAATTAGGAATTGGTGGTTACCTGTTCGGCCTAAAAGAAAAAAAAGTACGAAGTGTATAGAGGCTTCTGAGAATACTCCTGTTGAATGGACTTGCTATGGCGGCATTGAACAAGATGTGAATTATGAGTTTACATTTAAGGATGGCAAGTTGTCTGAGGTAAATCTGCCATGGAATCATTCAGAATTTGTAACGGATTTTGAAGTTATTAAGGGTACAGAGGCGTCAGCAATCTTTGTGAAAGTACAGCATGATTTGTATACCTATCAAGAAATAGAGGATGCAAAAGCAAAGAATCAACCTATCCCAGAGGATAAACAGACAATTTCCATGTGGTATGTATTTTTTGCACAGGAAGGATATGATAAAAGTTACTCCTTATTTTTAAATTGTGATTACTTTACTCAAGAGGATATGCTTTTTATTGCAAGATCCGTTAGCTTTGCGGATCAGGCATTCAATGAGTATTATTATGGAGCTTGAAAAAGAAATAGTAAATATTTCAATGCTTGTTATGGGGTCATGAAATTCATATAGATGCAAAAAAGTGGCTTTGCCCCTCATACTTAAGAGGCAAAGCCATAATATTGGCTCTGTGTCAAGTGTTGGGGTGCGAGGTGCGTTGCACCTGCACCAACATTGGCATTAGAGCTCTTTTTATGTTCAAACAATAAATCTATGTTTATAGGAATGAAAAAAAACCTTCCAGTGCCAGTCTTTTAATCGTTATCTTGTATAGTGTAGGATTCTTGTTCTGAATCTGCTGAAATTTCGGATTCCATAAGAAGTTCGTTTTAGTACTTTGATTTTATTATTGAAACCTTCTGTTGGACCATTCGTTAAACCATATTTAAAAGCATTTAGGATTTCTCTCGACCATCGTCTATAGGTCCTTGCACATTTCTCGAACTCAGGAATACCAGAACTTTCAGCAAGTTTAATCCAGGTGAAAAAATCTTCTCGTTGTATAGTGCTTGGTTTAACTAGGTGTGGGATATGTGAAAGTGTTTGTACAAGTTTTTGAAAAAGTAGCCGTTAAAATGGGGATAAAATTTACAATCACAGTTCTTTAGTTATTGTTATCTGGGCCTTGTACTATGGTTTTGAAAGTGAAGAGTTTATTTTATAATCTATATAAGAACCTCGGATGCCTATTTTATGAAGGTTTCCGAGGTATCTTAATGTCTGTTTCACATAAAGCGCCATATTACTATTTTCTCCGGTAGCTTTCGAACTAATAAGTCTTAATATTCGTTATAATTAATTTTCATACGCTAGGTAAATTCCACTTATAATGCGCAGCTGCAACACGAATGGCGACTACTACTGTGGCTGAAATAGTCATATTAATTGAAACAATTATATGATCCATAAGCGCAATATATACCAGTGCTCCTGCTAGAGAAGCAGATGCATAAACATGCTTTACAAACACAAATGGTATTCTTAATGCCATAATATCACGTAGCATCCCACCGCCAATACCAGTTACCATACCAACGAATACTAATAAGAACAAATTATCTTTATAACCTTGAATCACTGCTGTATTGATACCTACTACAGTGAAAATACCAAGTCCAATTGCATCCATCCATAGCATCGTTATATCATAACAATTCTTAACTCTGTCGAATAATCCGAAATCAGTATGATTTTTTACGTATTTATAGATAAATAATATGGTAGACACCACTATTGCTACCAATACATAGGAACTGTTTTGAAACACATTGGGAGGTGTATTTCCAAGTACTATATCTCGAATAATTCCACCACCTACCGACGTAGTAATACCCAGGATACATACGCCGAAAATATCCATATGTTTTTCCATGGCAAGCAAGGCCCCCGAAGAAGCAAACGCTATAGTTCCAAGAATTTCAATGATATAAACAAAACTAATATTATGACTCATATATACTCCATTTATCTTCTGAATAATTCCAGTAACGTTAATGTTCTTCATGATTAAAAACATTTTTAGCTATAATACAACCTTCTATCACGCATTTAATCATGTATCTATGATACTATAAAATAGGTTACAAAACAATTGGATTGACTACAATAAACTAGATAGTTCTTTAAGGTCATGTAAAATAACATCATTATTAAAGAAGTAATTAGCACCATGGCTGAAAAAAGACAACGTCGTACCTTCACAGATTCAAAGAAAATACCTTTAAAAAAGTTGTCTAAATAACCATTGACAATTCATTTTGTGTCTATGGTAATAAATACTTTTGCTAAGAATCAGATAACACGAGAACAATTAATTATCTAATTTCCTATAACGCAGGGAACCTTGATGGAATGTCTAATTCTTATACGTCGATTAATGGACGCATTACAAGTCAAAACGATAGCACCAATAGAATATATTTCCGTTATAATAAGAATAAAAGTTTAACCGGATTTAACTTGAATGGAAATGAATACATATATGTAAAGAATGCGTAGGGAGATATTATTGGAGTTCTTGAGAAAGATAGAAGTGGAAGTCATAAAGTTCTATAAAGTTCCGTGAGTAGTGGAAGAAAGAATAAAATTACAAATGTTTCATTTTAATGAGAAATATTAGTAAAATACGTTGAAAATATCATATTTGTAATGTATAATGACTATGTATAGGTATCTTAAGCATAGGTGTCTTAAAATGCGGTTTGTTTTAATCTAATAGATAAGGAGTAGATAATTATGGCAAATACTTTCTTAAATTCATCAAGCAAGGAATTGTTTATAATTGGCTTATTTAAAAATACGGAATATTTATGCACTACACTATAAGTATTTAATTTATAGGGTCGTGCATTTTTGCTTTTCAGGAGTGGGGACTGTGAGCAAATTTATTTGATGAGTTACATCTAAACAAAAGCGAGCAATTGGAGGAGGATGATTGTGAAATTATATTATGTTTTAAAGATCAGTGTGTATCCTTCAAAGATAAAAATAAGGCTATGTACCATAGCTGATGATGTAAAAAAATAATATAAAGGAGAGAAATGTATGAAACAAAAAGGAAAGAAGACCATTTCGGTCTTGCTTGCAGTTTTGATGGTTTTAGCTATGTTACCAGATGCAATTATGGCGCACGCTTCGGATGTCGATTATTCTTTCTCAGCGGAAAGCGGAGAGTTAAGAATTGAAAATTCAGTTGGTGTAAAGGATTGGGAATCAGTGGTTTCACCTGCTGATATAAAAAAGCTCGTTATTAGCGGGTCAGTTTCTAAAATAACGGGAGATGTTTTTCAAGGATTAATTAATCTTGAAAGCGTAGTTTTTGAAGGTACAGTAGAAATACAGGCTGCAACCGTGGGTTCATCTATCGTTGTTCCCTTTGCAGGAACTGTTAATCTTAAAACGATAAGCTTTGGCGGTGATGCAATATTGGGGCAGGATGTTTTTAGATATACACAAGAAGAGCCGAACACGGCTCTCACAGAGTTATATTTTCCAATGAAAACAGAATTTAGTAGCTATAATTTCAGCTATTGTAATGAGCTTCAGAAAATAGTTTTTGAGGACAACGCTTTGATTAAGTCTGGTGGAAGTTTTTGTGGTGTTCCAAAGCTTAAAACTATTGAATTCAGGAGCGAAAGCGAAATTGGTTCTGGAAATTTTCAAGGCGCAATTAACATTGAAACAATGATTTTCGGTAAAAAAACATCCATTGGTGGCGGGGTATTTTCGGGATGTTTAAAACTTAAGGAATTAACCTTCCCTGATGGCTCAACCCTTGGCCCTTCCATTTTTGCTGGAAATACTGCACTTGAAAAGATTACCTTTGAGGGCGATGTTGATTTAACCGCAGGCGGTATATTTAGCGGTAGTACGGGATTAAAAACACTTATTTTTAAAGGTGAAAGTATAATTTCAAATGGTGCATTCGGTGGTTCCAGTAATCTTGAATCCATCAGCTTCGGTGGAAAAACAGATATTCGTGGTGGAATGTTCCAGGTTAATTCACAACTGAAAGAATTGACATTCCCAACTGGTTCAACGATTGGCTCTAGCGTTTTTAGTGGTTTTACTGCACTTGAAAAGATTACCTTTGAGGGTGATGTTGATTTAACCGCAGGCGGTATATTTAGCGGTAGTACGGGATTAAAAACACTTATTTTTAAAGGTGAAAGCAAAATTTCAAACAGTGCTTTTAGTGGTTCAAATAATCTTGAATCCATAAGCTTCGCTGGAAAAACAGATGTTAGTAATGGAGTATTCTCAGGCAATTCTACACTAAAAGAATTAACCTTCCCAACGGGTTCAATTTTTAACGCTGGCGTTTTTGGTGGTTTTACTGCACTTGAAAAGATTACCTTTGAGGGCGATGTTGATTTAGCGGCAGGAGGTATAT
>JAEZPG010000061.1 GCA_023413555.1 Bacillota bacterium
AATTAGGTTGCATTTATGCACCTCCTAGTGATTTGTTTTGGTAGACTGGCACTGGGAGGTTTTTTATTATTATAAAAGAAAAATGTCAGAGTGTCATTACAACACCCCAACATTTATTATAGAACCTAATTTTACATCCCAACCTTTTATAGTTGCCTAAGACTGCACTACGGCAGAGAACAAGATGTCATTATTCCGACACAATCTAGGCTGAATGTTTTCTTGTATAAAATGATTGAAATGAATGGTGGATGTTTGTTATGATAGAGATAGGAAGATTAATAATCTAGAAGGAGGTTCTATATTGCCAATCTACTTACTAATCACAGCTACAGTTATGTTTCTATGTGTTATACTCAATAAAATATCTAGTAAACTTGGTATTCCTATGTTACTTGCATTTATTCTTTTGGGAATGGTATTTGGATCAGATGGTATTTTTAAAATACCATTCGATGATTTTGACCTAGCAGAAAAGATATGTTCTATTGCTTTAATATTTATTATGTTTTATGGCGGTTTTGGTACAAATTGGGGAGAAGCAAAACCGGTTGTTATAAAAGCGACCTTACTTTCTAGCTTTGGAGTTGTAATGACGGCTGGAATCGTTGGAGCATTTTGTTATTTCATTCTAAGGATTAACTGGCAGGAAAGCTTGCTAATTGGATCGGTTATAAGCTCTACCGATGCTGCATCTGTATTCTACATACTCCGTTCCAAACATCTTAATCTTAAATATAACACTGCTTCCCTACTGGAAGTCGAAAGTGGAAGTAATGATCCTTTTTCCTATATGTTAACGGCTATTATGATTTCTATCATGAAGGGGACATCTGGGGGAGGCAGCATTGCTTATCTTATTTTCTCTCAACTTGTTTATAGTATTATCATAGGAGCATTCTTAGCTGTTCTGTTTTCATGGTTACTAGAGAGAATTCATTTTAAGTCTTCTGGTTTTGATGCAATTTTTGTTACAGCTGTAGCAATTATTGCTTATGCTGCTCCTGCAGCCATAGGTGGGAATGGGTATCTTAGTACCTACATTGTAGGCATTGTACTAGGCAACAGACAAATTCATAATAAAAAGACTCTTGTTCCATTTTTTGATGGTATAAATGGATTTATGCAGATGGTGATTTTCTTTTTGCTTGGGTTGCTTTCCTTCCCATCAAGGCTTCCTGAGGTTTTCATAATAGCCATTCCAATAGCACTGTTCTTAACCTTTATTGCTCGTCCAATCGTTGTACTTTTTATTCTTAGCCCATTTAAAAGTAAGTTATCTCAGATGCTTGTAGTATCCTGGGCAGGTCTTCGTGGGGCAGCTTCTATTGTATTTGCAGTTATGGTTATGATGGGGGTAAAGACAGAGAATGATATTTTTCATATTGTTTTTTGTGTAGTTTTATTTTCTATACTTCTCCAGGGATCTCTTCTTCCTATGGTTTCAATACGTTTGGGCTTAATAGATGCCAATGCAGACGTTATGAAGACATTTTCTGATTACACTGACGAGTTACCGATCCGGTTTATACAGGTTTTTCTAAATAAGGACCACCCATGGTGTAACTGCCCTATCAAGGATATTATTCTTCCACCTGATACCTTGCTTGTTCTCATACAAAGAGGGGAAGAAAACTTGGTACCAAAAGGAACTACTCAATTAATTTGTGGGGACAGTCTTGTACTTAGTGCCAAGTCGCCAGAGGTGACAACAGGAATTGAATTAACAGAAAAAATAGTAGAAGAGACAGATAGTTTCGTTGGAAAGAAAATAAAAGAGATAAAAAGCAATATGACACCACTTATTGCTGTTATTGTACGAAATAATGAAGTTGTAATCCCTAATGGGGATACAATTATTGAGGCAAAGGACTTATTAGTCATTCATCATGAGAGAGAGTAAAGGGAGTTTGATGTAGAATTATGCGTGTGTGTAATAAATGTATGAATTAGAGAAAGGCTTTCATTAGGAAGGCCTTTTTTGCTACATGAATTTTAAAATATTCGGAGCGGAATGAGGATTAGACTTCCGGTAGTAAAAGACAAGAATATGTCCCTTTTCATATATTTTGTATTAATTATAGTTTATAAACAATTCGGTTTAAGTTGTTATAATAAATTCCATTAATTAAAATACAATAATATTTTTATAAAATACTATCCAAATTATAGAAAAAATGGTAAAATAATATTAAAATTACTTTAGTATTTATATAATAATGCCATAAAAAGGCATAGAATATAAATTGGAGGGACATTATGGATATAATACTAATAGCATCGCTAATTGTAGAAACACTTGTTATCATTGCTTTGTTTGTAATAATGATAAGGAACAAGCAGTCTTATAATAGGATAAGGGATAAGGCTGAATTGATTATGAAAGGTAAACTGGACGTGGAGGATATAGATGTTATCGGAAGTAATGAGAATGTGAACATCCTTGCTGGAGCGTTTAATTCAATCAAGAGCAACTTGTTGACTTTTGTTGAAACAACAAAAGGCAATGTTACAACCTTATCCGATGCCATCAATGTATTATCAAAAAGTGTGGAGGCTAATCAGGCAGGAAATGAACAGATAGCAGAAGGTGTTTCGACTGTTGCAGTTAAGACGGCAGAGCAACTGGATCTTGTGAAGAGAAACCTGAGTATCATTGAATCTAATAATAGTCAAATACAGGAAATCGATCAATCTTTAACAAGAATCAAAACGTTGTTAGATGAAACTGTGGAAATTAGCAAAAGAGGCATCTCTAATGTTGGCGAGTATGAGCAGGATATGGATGCTATTGCCTACGAGCTTACAGAAAGTAATAATATTTTAACAAGATTTAATGATGAGATAAAAAGAATCAGTGAAGTCGGAGCATTTATTATTGGTATTAGCGAACGATTGAAAATGTTAGCCCTAAATGCTTCCATAGAGGCTGCCAGAGCTGGTCAAAGCGGTAAGGGATTTGCAGTAGTAGCGGAAGAGATGAATGAAATGTCTGGGAAGACAAAAGAAGGTATGGTTACTATTAACCAGATTCTTGATGAAGTTATTCAGAGTAGCCAGCAAGTAAATGATAGTATTCAGAATTGTGAGAATACCTTTAATCTTAGTAAAGAAAAATTTGATAATGTAAATAAATCCTTTCAGTCCATTAATCAACAATCATTTGATATACATGATAGGATGAAAGATATCTCAAGTAAATTTGATCATATTTTTAAGAATACTTTTGAAACCAAAGAGATGGCTTCAGCTTTGTTTGAAGCTTCCCAGTTAATTAGTACTAGTACACATGAAATGGCGGCTGCATCTGAAGAAACTGCGGCTGAATCCTCCCAGATTGGAGCAAATGTAGAGTCCTTAGGAGGAATGCTTTTGGGTATTCAGAAGCTTCTTAAGCAATTTGACACAGCTGTAGTACCTGTAAATCAAACAAGAACAAAACCTGTTAAAATAGTATTTCTTAGTATGCTTGACAATGATTTTTGGTATGGTGTCCGTCGCGGAGTTTTCTACGCACAAAATGAATTATCAGATAAAAATGCTATTGTAGAGTACACAGGATACACGAATAATGGAAGTGAAATAAATGATAATCTGATTGTCAGAGTAAAAGAATGTATAGCACAGCATGTAGATGGAATTATATTACCGGGATTTCTGGGTGGTGCCGATGAATACTTGAAAGAGGCAATTGCGGCAGGTATTAAGGTGGTAGCTTTTAACTGCGATTGTAGTTTGGATATTAAAAAGTTGGCATGTTTTAGCCCAGATGCATATGAGGCAGGTACCCTTGCTGCTAAGTATATGAAAAAAATTCTTGATAAGAAGGGAAATGTGTTGATTATTTCTGGTGACATGACTGTTCAGGTGAATAAGGAAAGAAACGATGGCTTTGTAAAGAATATCAGTACGTGTAAGGGGATACATATTTTGGATACTCTTATCTTAAAGGATGTCGCAGAAGTAGTTTATAATGAAACACTGGAATATTTAAGAACACATTCCAATGTAGATGCAATATATATTACTTCTGGTTTGGCTGCTTCAACCGCCAAAGCGATAGTTGATGCTGGGAAAAAGGGCAAAGTTGTTCTGATTGGATATGATCATAATCAGGAGATATTTGAGTACATTAGGCAGGGAATCATCGCAGCAGCCATCGGTCAAGACCCATTTGGACAAGGTCATGACCCTATTGTTTGGCTTTATAATCATATTGTGACAGGTAAACCACTTCCTAAAGAGAATATGGCATGCAGATTGTCTGTTGTAGATAAGGATAATGTAGAAACACTAATTGAAGCTTAAAGATGATAAATATAGGAGTTCTGATTAATAACTAGGAATTAGTGATTAGTCAGAACTTCTTTTTATTTGTGCAATATTCGACTTGATTTCCTAGAATTTCACCATTTCTCTTGCTCTGGCATATCATATGGTAAAGAATCTGTTATGTTGGGAGTGCCTGATTCTCTATGGAGATTTCAATTCGTGAAATACTTAGTTTATTCTATGGAAAAATAAAGTTTATTCTCCTATTGACACTGATTGGCGGATGCAGTTTATTTACAGTGAATAAGTTTGTACTTAAGCCAGTATATACAGCTACTGTTCAGCTCTATGTGAATTCCTATAATAATACCACCGAAGAAAATCTAAATGAATTAAATTATGCACAAAAAATAGTGAACACCTATATTAACTTTCTACAAACCCAGTCATTTTATCAAAAAGTACTTGATCAATCAGGAGTGCACTATACCAAGGAGGAGTTGGATAAGATGACTGAGATAAAGACAGTAAATTCTACTGAAATCTTTGAAATCAGTGTTACTTCCAATAGTGCAGAGGATTCTTATAAGTTGGCTCGAGTCATGCAAGAAGTTGCCCCTGAACTGATTGGGAAAATTAAGGATAATACTAGAATCAGTGTAGTGGATCCCGTGTTATATCCAAACGCGCCATCTGGTCCGAGGGTGATGCTTAATACAATATTAGGTAATATCCTAGGATTTTTACTGGCTATTGCAATAAGTATTATTCAGAAGTTGATTGATGTAAATGTGAAAGATGAGGAAGAATTGTCTAGTAAGTATTCTATTCCTATACTGGGCAGTATCCCTTGTTTTGATAAAGTATCCACAGATAAGATTTGGGTATTAAGAAAAATATTTAAAAAGAAAAAAGAAAACGTGAATGATGTATATAATCATACATTAAATCTGGATACGAATTTTGTAATTAAAGAGGCCTATAAGTCATTAAGGGCTAACTTACGTTATATTCTAAGAAATGATGGGTGTAAGACATTACTAATTAATAGTCCAACTCCAGAGGATGGAAAAAGTACAACCTGTACCAATGTTGCTATCACCATAGCTCAGACTGGGGCAAGGGTATTAATAATTGACTGTGATCTGAGGAAAGGAAGGCAACATAAAGCCTTTGGGATAACGAATTCTTATGGTATCAGTGATTTGATTTCTGGAATAAAATCGGAAACTGATGTAATTAAGGAAAGTGGTTATGAGAATCTTCATGTTATTACGCTTGGTACAATTCCTCCAAATCCAACAGAACTACTGTACAGTAGTCAAATGGAAGAAGTTTTGAATAGTCTAAAATGTTACTATGATTACATTCTTATTGATACACCTCCTGTAAATGTAGTTTCTGACGCACTAAGCTTATCCAAATTGGTAAATGGTGTTCTACTGGTTGTGAAAGAAGATTATACGACACATCCAAACATTGAAACGGCTATAAATAAATACAAATTAGTGGACGGGAAAATTCTGGGTTTTGTCTTAAATGCGATTACTGTTTCTCAAGGAATGAAGTCCAAATCTGATTATTATGAAAACTATTCTGATTGATCTGCATACACACCTCCTACCCTATATGGATGATGGGGCAAAAGATTTGAAAGAAGCATTAAAATTAACAGAGCAGTTATGGGAGCAGGGAGTGGGAGGTGCAGCCTGTACTTCCCATTTCGATCCTGCCAGGGAGCGGATAGAAGATTTTGTTAAAAGGCGTGATAATGCCATCAAACTGATGTATGAGAGTAAGATTGAGTTATATCCCGCCAGTGAAACTTACCTTCATGAGTTTTTACTATACTATGATTCTATCTCTCCTCTATGTATAGCCAATTCTAACTACCTATTAATAGAACTTCCTTTTACGAAACTATGGGGCAGTGAATTATATGCTCTTATAAAAAAACTTATGATTCGATATGACATTATTCCGATTATTGCTCACGCTGAAAGATATCCTGCCAGTAATATTGGGAACATAAGAAAGCTTAAGAATTTGGGATGTGTCATACAACTTAATTCCTCTTCTCTATTAAAAAAGAAATATAAAAGGAAGATGGTAAAGTATATGAAAAAAGGACTTGCCGATTTGATTGGCAGTGACTGTCATGATTTAATAAAGCGACCTCCTAGGTTATCAATTGCATATGATCTATTAGAATCCATAGTGGGTGGTCAGTATTGTCAACAACTGATGCTAAATGCTCAGTCTACTATTCAAGGTAACGATATTCGGCTAAATACAAATAATACGACAAGGAGGCGAAGAATTTGAAACTTAGCAGATATAGACAGGAGATAGTCTTAATTCTGGATTTCCTGATGCTAGTATCAATAAGCCTTATTCTGTATTTGCTATTTGGAAATCAGATGGAAATGAATAATCAAGCTCCTTGGTATCTCATTGCTCATATTTTCCCTATGGTAGTTTGCGGAGCAGGTTCCCAGATTATATATAGAACCTATGACAGCTTATGGAGGTATGCACAAAGTAAAGAATACTTGATGTTACTTCTTGGAGGAGTTACCGGATATTTCTTGTATCTTATGGTAGAGTTATTATTACCGGGAACTTATGAACAAAGCTTATATAGTCTTAGTGTATATACTATTTACTTACTTGGTATGCTTATGATGCGGCTTTGTTATCGACAATTCAGATTGATTAGGAGTATCAAAAGGGAATCGAATCAAATTCTACCGGATAATCTGGCTTTTATGTGTTCCGATCCTGAGGAATCACTATGGAGTAAAGTAAGGGATATTCGTTTAGAGGAACTTCTTAATAGAGAGTGTGTACATCTAGACTCATGTAAAATTAATCATTTTCTATATAGAAAGGTCATTTTAGTTACTGGGGGTGGAGGAAGTATTGGCTCCGAATTATGTCGTCAAATTGCTAATGCAAGGCCTGAAAAGTTGATTATACTTGATATTTATGAGAACAATGCGTATGACATACAGCAGGAGCTAATACGTAGTTATAACAATAGCTTAAAGCTTCAGGTAGAGATTGCATCTATCCGGGATCAGGATAAGATAGATCGAATATTTGAAAAGTATAAGCCGCAGATCGTCTTCCATGCAGCAGCCCATAAGCATGTGCCATTAATGGAAGATTGCCCGGATGAAGCAATAAAAAACAATATCTTTGGAACATATAATTTGGTTATGGCAGCTGAGAAGCATGGAGTGGAGCGATTTGTACTGGTTTCTACGGATAAGGCTGTTAACCCCACCAATATAATGGGAGCTAGTAAGCGGTTTTGCGAAATGATTCTTCAGAGTAGGAAGGATACTAGTAAAACAGAGTTTGTGGCAGTACGGTTTGGGAATGTGTTAGGTTCCAATGGCTCAGTAATCCCACTCTTTCAGAAACAAATTGCAGAAGGTGGACCGGTAACCATAACCGATAAAAGAATTGTTCGTTATTTTATGACAATTACAGAGGCTGTTCAATTAGTGTTAGAGGCTGGAGCAATGGCCAATAAATCTGAAATATATGTACTAGACATGGGAAAACCAGTAAAAATTCTGGATTTGGCTGAAAATCTCATTCGGTTATCCGGCTATGTTCCATACAACGATATAAAGATTGTAGAAACCGGATTACGACCAGGAGAAAAATTGTATGAAGAATTATTAACTAAATCAGGTGAACTGATTGCTACCGCCAATCATAAGATTTTTATTGAAAATCAAAATGATGTTACTAGAGAAGAAGTAGAAGATGGGTTAGAACAGCTTAGAACAGTTTTAGAAACAGGATATTCCTTGGATATAAGGGATACAATGAAAAGAATAGTTCCAAGCTACAGATATTCTGAAGAAGCAAACGTTATTGTAAGTGAGAAATATTAAGTAGATGAGGGTGTGTTACTATTGACTACAATTAGTTATATCGTAACATACCCTTATATTGTATATTATCGTTTCATGCAGGTGACTAATTGCCTAATAAGGCCAAGAGTAGCTCCATAGAATATGCTGCTTTCTGTACTTGGCAAGAAATCCCTTCTTTATAAACTCAGATACTTAAGTTCGTCTAGTATAACGGATACAGGTGTAACGTTTTTATATAATAAAAAACCTTGCAATATACCCCTAGGGGGTATATAATACATCGTATAAGCGAGGTGACTATATGAGTGATCAAAAAGAATGCAGTTGTCACGAGACAAAGGAACGTTCAGAAAAGGAATATAAGGATTTAATTCACCGACTGAATCGGATTGAAGGACAAATCCGTGGCATTAAGGGAATGGTGGAGAAGGATTGCTATTGTGTGGATATTCTAACTCAGGTAGCAGCAGTGAATGCGGCTCTAAACAGTTTTAACAAGAAGCTACTTGCCAACCATATCAAGTCTTGTGTTATCAATGACATTAAAGAAGGCAAAGAGGAGACTGTGGATGAGTTAGTTGCAACTTTGCAAAAGCTTATGAAATAGAGAATAGGAGGAAGATATGGAACAATATAATATAACTGGAATGAGTTGTGTGGCCTGTAGTGCAAGGGTAGAAAAAGCTGTCGCTAAGGTGTCTGGTGTAACTTCCTGCTCAGTAAGTCTACTTACAAATTCCATGGGAGTAGAGGGAACAGCCAGCACTTCTGATATTATAAGAGCTGTGGAAGACGCAGGCTATGGTGCAACGAAAAAGAGGAATCATGGAGATAGTGGAAAAAGTATCTCCATGGACAACCAGGAAGATGCCCTAAGGGATAAGGATACACCAATCCTTAAAAAAAGATTGATTCTTTCCCTTATTTTCTTACCTGTGTTATTGTATGTCTCAATGGGCCATATGTTGTGGAACTGGCCACTACCATCCTTTTTTAATGGTAATCATGTAGCGATGGGGCTGATTCAGCTTCTATTAACAAGTATCATTATGGTCATTAACCAGAAGTTTTTTATCAGTGGTTTTAAAAGTCTAATACATCGTTCGCCTAATATGGATACCCTGGTGGCTTTAGGATCTACAGCTGCTTATCTATATAGCACTTATGCCTTATTTGCCATGACTGATGCCCAGGTAAGAGGAGATATGCAAGCAGTTGGATCTTACATGTACGAATTCTATTTTGAAACTGCCGCAACGATTCTTACTTTGATAACAGTAGGTAAGATGTTGGAGGCCCGTTCTAAGGGTAGAACCACGGATGCTTTAAAGGGCCTTATGAAGCTTGCACCTAAGACAGCTATAGTGATCCGAAGTGAAGAAGAAGTTCAGGTAGCTATAGGAGAAGTAAAGATTGGAGATCTTTTTGTGGTACGACCTGGAGAAAACATCCCAGTGGATGGTGTGGTGATTGAAGGAAGCAGCGCGGTGAATGAATCTGCATTGACTGGAGAAAGTATTCCGGTAGATAAGACAATAGGAGATTCAGTATCTGCTGCTACTCTCAATCAGTCTGGATATATTAAGTGTCAGGCTACCAAAGTTGGAGAGGATACAACCTTATCTCAGATCATTCAAATGGTTAGCGATGCGGCTGCAACAAAAGCACCAATTGCCAAGGTGGTAGACAGGGTATCCGGTGTGTTTGTTCCAATTGTGATAGGAATTGCACTTGTAACCATGTTGGGTTGGTTGATTGCAGGCCAAAGCTTCGGTTATGCCTTAGCAAGAGGAATCTCTGTCTTGGTAATTAGTTGCCCATGTGCTTTGGGATTAGCAACTCCTGTAGCTATTATGGTTGGTAATGGTGTTGGTGCCAGAAGTGGTATTATGTTTAAGACAGCAGAATCCTTAGAGGAAATAGGAAAGACAGAAATTGTGGTTTTAGACAAAACAGGAACCATTACAAGTGGTGAACCTAAGGTGACTGATCTGTTCCCAACTGAGACTGTATCAGAGCAACAATTACTAAGTTATGCGAATGCTTTGGAACAGAGAAGTGAGCATCCATTGGCACGAGCTATCTTGGATTATGCAAAAGATAAGTCCACTGAAGAAATGGTACTTACTGATTTTACTGCCTTACCTGGTAATGGGCTTAAAGCCTATTGTGAGAATGAGTTATTAGCTGGTGGAAATTATAACTTTATTCGTACACTGGCTGAGGTCCCTAAACAATTCAGAGATTTGGCTATTCAGCTTGCAGAGGAAGGAAAGACACCATTGTATTTTGCTAAGGAAGGTAGTCTCCTTGGTATCATTGCTGTTGCAGATGTTATAAAGTCAGATAGTCCTAAGGCAGTAAAAGAACTAACAAACATGGGAATTCGTGTGATTATGTTGACAGGGGATAATGAAAGAACTGCTGTGGCAATTGGAAAACAGGCCTTAGTAGATGAAGTGATAGCCGGTGTTCTTCCAGATGGTAAAGAAAGTGTTATTCGCGCATTAAAAGAACAAGGGAAGGTAACGATGGTGGGAGATGGAATCAATGATGCTCCAGCCCTGACCAGAGCCGACATGGGTATTGCGATTGGAGCAGGTACTGACATTGCCATTGATGCAGCCAACGTTGTACTAATGAAAAGTACACTAAGGGATGTTCCTGCAGCCATACGATTAAGCCGTGGAACCTTGAGGAATATTCGCGAAAACCTATTTTGGGCCTTTATTTATAATATTATTGGAATTCCACTTGCTGCAGGGTTATTTATTTCATTATTTCAATGGGAGTTAAATCCAACGTTTGGTGCAGCAGCCATGAGCTTATCTAGTTTTTGTGTGGTTACCAATGCACTGCGTCTGAATTTTATAAAGATTCACGATGCAAGTAAAGATAAAAAGCAGAAGAGAACGAAGAAAGTTGAGGTAAAAGTTATGAAGAAGACAATGACAATTGAAGGTATGATGTGTGGACACTGCGAGGCTAGAGTAAAGAAGTCTTTAGAGGCACTTCCTCATGTAACAGAAGCAGTAGTAAGTCACGAAGCAGGAACAGCTGTTGTTACTTTAAATATAGATATAGATAATGAGGTGTTAAAAAAGACTGTAGAGGATCAGGATTATAAAGTAGTTTCTATCCAGTAATATAGAGGCTATTGTAAACTAGTTGAGAAATTGACTGGGATGCAATAGCCTCTATTTATATGAAAGTTGTGTGAAGAGGTGTAGCCAAATAGCATGAGGAACTATCGGGTAATGAATTCAAATTTCACATTTGTATCATCATGTTTGGTGCGTATACTGCCCGATGGAGACTATGACACAGGGAATATGTAAGATAAAAAATTGAAAAATTGATGGAACACATTAGAACAGCAAAAAAAGTCGAGAATCTATTTTTGCATAAGAATAAGATATATGTGAAAATAGGAGGCGATGAAAGTGGATGAAATAATTCAAGTAAAGCAGCTATCCAAATCATATGGTAGCAATGCTGTAGTAAAAGAGCTTGACCTAACAGTAAAAAAGGGAGAAATTGTTGGCTTATTAGGTGCCAATGGAGCAGGTAAAACCACCAGTATAGAATGTATACTGGGGATTAGAAAACCAGAGGAAGGGTTTGTGTCTATCTTGGGTAGGAATCCAAGAAAAGATCGAAAAGTATTATTTCAAAAGGTAGGAGTACAATTTCAAGAGGCGAACTATCAGAATGAAATACGAGTGGATGAATTATGCGAGGAAACAGCTTCTCTCTATAAGAATCCAGAAGACTTTAGAGAGTTATTAAAACAGTTTGGTATCGCAGAAAAACTTAAAATGCAAGTGAAGAAGCTTTCGGGTGGAGAACGACAACGGTTATTCATTATTCTGGCCTTGATTCCCAACCCAGACATCGTATTTTTAGATGAGCTTACAACTGGCCTTGATACCAGGGCTAGAAGAGAGGTTTGGAAGACAATAGAAGCACTGAAAAAGAAAGGACTTACCATATTACTGACGTCACATTTTATGGATGAGGTAGAGGCTTTATGCGATCAAATATGTATTCTGAAAAAGGGAGAGACAGTTTTTAAAGGGACAGTTGCAGAAGCAATTGAACAAAGTCCATATGAAAAGTTAGAGGATGCCTATCTGTGGTATTCAGATCAGGAGGAAGAGAATGAAGACTTTTAGAAAGATGTTAAAGATAGAGAGTAAGCTGTCAATTCGGGATATGAATATGATAATCTTTGCCCTTATTATGCCTGTAATTGTATTGGTAATATTAGGTGTTATCTATGGTGATAAGCCTGCCTTTGAGGGAGCAAAGTTTACGTATATAGATCAATCCTTTGGAGCGTTAAGCAGTATAGCAATCTGTGCCAGTGGATTAATGGGACTACCGATTCTTATCTCTGACTACAGAGAAAGAAAAATATTAAAGAGGTTTCAGGTCACACCAATAAGCCCGTCGCTGATTTTGTTTGTTCATTTTACTATTTATACCTTATACTCTGTTTTATCTGCTATTCTATTATGGATTGTTGCTAAGCTCTTCTGGGGATTTACCATGAAAGGTTCCGTTCTCTTGTTCTTAGGTGGATGGGTTCTGGTATTGACTTCTATTCTAAGTATTGGTGTCTTGGTAGGGGGGCTGGCAAAAAACAGTAAACAGGCTTCTATCATAGCGTCAGTTCTTTATTTTCCTATGTTAGTATTTTCAGGAGCAACCTTACCTTATGAGGTTATGCCAAAGACAATGCAACATATGGTTGATGTAATGCCGCTTACTCAAGGAATCAAAATATTAAAAGCAGCTGCTACTGGTGAAACGTTAAATCAAATTCTACTTCCAGTTGTGATTATGGTAATTATTGCGATTATCTTCATCAGTATTTCAATTAAAGTATTTCGTTGGGAATAGGGATAGAAAAGTATGGAAAGTTAGAGTATCATTAAAAGTATAATATAGTAGTCGGGAGGGTGTTATGCGAGAACAAACATTAGCAGTACAAAGAATGCAGGATTATATTCAAACTCATATTAATGAAACGATTACCTTAGCTGATTTATCAAAGGTCTCTCTGTTTTCGCCTTGGTATTCTTATCGCCTTTTTAAGGAATATACCAATTATACACCATCTGACTACATTAGACGATTAAAGTTGTCAAAATCGGCTCTTCGATTAAAGAATGAAAATTGTCGCATTATAGATGTGGCACTTGATTTAGGGTTTCAAAGTGTAGATGGGTATCAGAGGGCCTTTAATCGGGAGTTTGGATACAATCCAAGTGAATATGCAAGGAATCCGGTGCCGATTAACCTATTTATCCCTTATGGAGTTATGTATCAGGAAATTAGGAAGGAGCATAAAGTAATGAAGGAAGTAAAGAATATATTTTTGCAAAAGATCCAAAAACCAGCACGAAAAGTATTGATAAGGAGAGGAGTTGCAGCAAAGGATTATTTTGACTATTGCGAGGAAGTAGGATGTGAAATATGGGGATTGTTAACTAGTATGCAAAGCATTAGTGGAGAACCGGTCTGCTTATGGCTTCCAAGACAGTACCGTAAACCCAATACTTCTGAATATGTACAGGGAGTAGAGGTATCGGTAGACTATGATGGAGAGATACCAGAGGGCTTTGACGTTATCGAACTACCGGAGGCAGAATATATGGTATTTCAAGGAGAACCATTTTTGGAGGAAGAATACTGCCAAGCTATTGATGAGGTACAAGAAGCCATTGATCGATTTGATCCAAGCATCTGGGGGAATGAGTGGGATACTAGCCAACCGCAGATACAGTTGGAGCCTATTGGTAAAAGAGGATATATTGAGATGAAAGCAATAAAGAGAAAATAGTCATTTTACATTGACAACTATCTATGTGATGCATATAATGAACATATAGATGGATATCAATGTGAGGTGAAAGTATGAGCGAGATGGATATTGCACTTATTTGTAAAGCATTAGGAGATGCGAATCGATTAAAGATTGTACAAATGTTGTCTGAGGGGGAAAAGTGTGGCTGTGTGCTGCTAGAAGCATTTGATATTACCCAGCCTACTCTTTCCCATCACATGAGGATATTAACGGAATGTGGTCTGGTAGAAGCACGAAAAGAGGGGAAATGGTCTTATTATTCCCTAAATTGTGATATTCTAACTGCATTCCGTAATTTTATTGGAGAATTACGGTGTAATAAAGGGAAAGGAGACTGCTGCCAGCCATGATAGGAGAGTTTATTCAAGATCAAATACTTGCGATGAAGTGGTTGAACCAGTTGATTGGAGTTTGGTTAGAGAGAATTGGGATAGATATATCTGGCAAATTGGGTGGAAGCCTTCAATTTCTCCTATATGACGTTATTAAGATATGTATACTGTTATGTACGTTAATTTTCTTTATTTCCTATATTCAGAGTTATTATCCACCAGAGCGCAGCAAAAAGATACTGGGGCGATTTCATGGTATCTGGGCGAATGCCATTGCAGCCCTTCTTGGTACAGTTACTCCATTTTGTTCCTGTTCTTCCATTCCGTTATTTATGGGATTCACCAGTGCAGGACTTCCGCTGGGAGTAACCTTTTCTTTTCTTATTTCCTCTCCGATGGTAGATTTGGGAAGCTTGATTTTACTTATCAGTATCTTTGGAACCAAGGTAGCAGTTGCCTATGTTATTTTTGGATTAGTAGTGGCTGTTATTGGAGGGACACTCATTGAGAAGCTTCATATGGAAGCTTATGTGGAGGACTTTATATTAAATGCCCGGAAGATAGATGTACAGGAAATTGATACTACATGGAAAGACCGTATAGTATATGCCAAGGACCAGATGCAAACTACTTTTAAAAAGGTAGTTTGGTTTATACTGATAGGTGTGACAATAGGTGCTATAATTCATAACTGGATTCCAGAGGAATGGGTTGAATATGTGTTGGGAAGCAATAATCCATTGGGAGTTGTACTGGCTACTATGATCGGTACGCCTATGTACGCGGATATCTTTGGGACGATTCCAGTTGCAGAAGCTCTTCTTATAAAGGGAGCGCAGCTAGGAACTATACTAAGCTTTATGATGGCTGTAACAACCTTGTCTCTGCCTTCTATGATTCTCTTAAAGAAAGCCATTAAACCAAAACTATTGACTCTTTTTATAGTCATCTGCATGGTTGGCATCATAATGGCAGGATATGTGTTTAATGCATTACAATATATTTTAATTTAGGAGGTTATATAATGAATGAGATTAAGTCAGTAAAAATATTAGGTGGCGGATGCGCCAAATGTGATTCCCTTGAGGCAGCAACAAAAGAAGCTTTAGCTGAGCTTGGAGTAAATGTTTCTATTGAACATGTGACAGATTTTAGTGTGATAGCAGAATATGGTGTTATGAGTACACCAGCTTTAGTTGTGAATGAATTGGTACTCTCTTATGGAAAGGTACTAAATAAAAAGCAAGTTATTAAATTGTTACAATAACTTCTATGCTATTGACAAATATTAATATGTTGTGTATGCTTATAACCAATTGAATAGTCGGCATAGGTGTCAGGGAAGGCTTAGTAATAAGCGCTTGCTCTGGTGAAAAGGGAAACAGGTGTAAGTCCTGTACGAACTCGTCACTGTAAATAGGGAATATATCTTCAGTCAAAGGTTACTTTGACTAATCACTGGGAGACTGGGAAGCGGAAGGTGTGTGGTGATCTATAAGTCAGGAGACCTGCCTAAGGGCCGGTACAAGGAACCAATTTGGTTTCATACCACGAGTAAAATGGTAGTACGGTTACAGATAAGATGAAATTCTATTTGTTCATATGCATAAAACCTCTTACCAAATGGTAGGAGGTATTTTTTGTGTGATTAGCGAGCTAATCACACAGTGCTTGTATAGCAAAAGAGAAGTAATTCGATGCTGATATCTGAACGCGAATTCTTTCTATAATAAAACCATCATAAAACTCATATAACCAAATTAGGAGCACTTCTTTGTTCTCAATTGTTATCTATCGAAGTGTTTATTTGGCATTTCTTTAGAAATAAATCATGAGGAGTAGATAAGTATGAAAAAAGTTTTAAAAAGAAGTAGTCTATTGGTAGTGTTCATTACTACAATGGTATTATCCATTACTGGATGTAACAGTAAAAATAACAAGAAAGAACCAGCAGTTACAACTCCTGTAACTACAACTCCGTCAACTATAACTCCTGCAACTACGAATCCGGCTGTTATGAAATCAATTACTGTAGAAGTAGTAGATAACAAAGGGGTAAGTAAGACTTATAACATAAAGTCAGATGCAAAATTTGTATTTGATGCCATCAAAGTTACAGAAGGCTTGACCTTAGATGGAGGTGTAGGTGATTACGGATATTATATAACGGCTGTGAATGGGATTACTGCTGATTTTGACAAGGATAAAGCATATTGGGCGTTCTATATAAACGGAGAATATGGCCAGAAAAGTATAGATACACAGACAATCGCTGATGGCGATACTTTCAAATTAGTATATGAAAAGGATAAGAGCAAATAAATTTCATGGTGGGATTAGATAATTGGTCTAATCCCGTTTTTACAATAGTTGCTTTACATTTCCCATTCTATAGTAAAAGCTTTCTAAAACCTGAACATCAAGATGAGTACTTGTTAAAAAGGAGGTTTTCCTCCTGCTGATAAATTCGTTGCAAAGGAGGATGCATTTTGAAAAAATTATTTAAAATAGTAGCATGTATCTTGCTTCTTATTACGGTATCTCTACCAATCGATACTGTACATGCTTCCCAAGAAAGTCAACCTTCTAGCCTTGATGAATACATCAATAAGATTGTAACATATATGACAAAGCAAGCAGAAGTCACAAGTATCCAAGAGGTCTTGGATACTACTTTTAGTGAGAACTCTTCCAATGGGGTAACCCAGATATATTGTCTGGGCCTACGTGGATTGTATAAAGATTTGGATTACACAACCTATATTAATAGTCTTACAGCATCACTTAACACGGAGAATCATTGGAAGGAGATTACCCCAGCAACCTTTCAAAAGCATGCACTGGTTTATGAAGCCTTAAGTAGTGACAATCCTCTTTTGTCCTATGCCAAGGAAAAGACCATGGGTGTAGATGGAATTATGAGCTATATCTTTGGGCTATTTCTTCTTGAAGCTGATGGAGGAAAAAATGAGGATGCTTTAAGTAAAGAGTTGGTTCGTGGGCTGATTGCCTATCAGCTAGAGGATGGCGGGTTTGCTTATACAGGGGATAAGGGAGATGTGGATGTTACGGCATTTACCTTACAGGCATTAGCGCCCTTTGCCACCGCTGATCAAGTAATAAAAGAATCAGTGGATAGAGCACTTCTCTTTTTGTCGAAAGCACAGCTTAAAGATGGAGATTTTGCCAACTTTGGAGAAGGATCCAGTGATAGTACTGCGCAGGTTATGATGGCACTATGTGCTCTTGACATAGATTACACCTCTGATACCAGATTTATAAAGGATAATCATAATGTTTTAGATGGGTTAATCAGATATCAACTTGCAGACGGAAGCTTTGCACACACTCTTGATAATCAGAGTAATAACATGTCAACGGCCCAATGCTTTAGTGCATTAGTTGCTTTATATCGATATGAAAAAGACCAATGCTTTCTCTATCAATATCGGGATAAAGGATATGATCATGGATCCTCAGTAGTGGAAAGGCAAACTAACTTTTCTTATAAATGGATCATAACCGGTGCAATTCTGTTACTATTAGGTCTTTATGCTGTTATTTTTGCTGGTCGGAATAAAAAGAGACTTCTTGGTACCTTTCTTGTAGCTATAATTTTGCTACTTGCAACATGGTTAATTAATATCCAGTCAGCAGAGCAATACTATAGTAAAAAAGATTCCAATATGATTGCTGATCCTGTTAAGGTATCAGTTGCGATACTCTGTGATACCGTGGTAGGAAAAGCAGACTTTATCCCTAAGGATGGAGTGATATTACCAGAGGAGGTTGTTACTGTACAGGAGGGAGCTACCGTACTTGACGTTCTCTTGAAGGTGACAGCTGAGCACAAGATTCAGATGGAATATAAAGATGCTGGATATGTAGAGGGAATTGGGTTTTTGTATGAGTTTAAATATGGTGATCTGTCAGGCTGGATGTACAAAATTAACGGAACATTCCAAAGTAAAGGAGCATGGGAAAATACAGTACGTGAGGGAGATCAAATTGTTTGGTTATATTCATGCAATTTGGGAAAGGATTTAGGTGATCAGTATAATGAATAGACTGCATCCTTTTACTGTATTTATTTATTATGCTTTAGTAATTGGTATCACAGCTTTTATGATGCATCCTATCATTTTGGGTATATCCTTTTTAGGGGTGATGGTTTTTAAAATAATTGAAAGAGGAGAATTTAAAGTTAAAAGTGTTGTGGTTTATATCGCGGCTTTCCTAGTATTATCCTTGCTCAATCCTTTGTTTTATCACAATGGAAGAACTGTTTTATTGGTAATCAACCAAAACCCAATTACTTTAGAAGCAATCATATACGGCATGGTAGCTGCGGGAGTGATTATAACAGTAATGCTTTGGTGTCAAAAGATGGCTCAATATATGACTACAGACAAAACCATGTACCTAATAGGTAAACTCTCTAAAAAGGGAGCACTAATTCTTGCTATGGTGTTCCGATTCATGCCTCAGTATCGTACTCATGCGAAAGAAATAAGAGAAACCCAGAAGGTATTAGGGCTTTTTAAGAAGGAGAGCTATATAGAGAAGTTTATAGGCCACTTTCATGTCTTTTCTGCCATGGTGACCTGGGCATTGGAACATTCTGTAGATACTGCGGATTCTATGCGTGCCAGAGGTTATGGTATAAGAAAACGTTCTTCCTATGCCAACTATCGCTTTAAGATATGGGATGTTGTTTATATTGTGGTAATGCTTATTATACTGGGAATTGTAGTTGCTGGAGGTATGAGGAATCAGTTATCAGTTACCTATTATCCGGAATTTTCCCTAAAATACGTCAGTGCTGAGAACTGGGGTATCTATTTAACGTATGGATTACTTGTGTTCATGATGCCAATAGTTGAAAGTAAGGAGATAATAAAGTGGAATTATTTAATGTGGAAAAGGTAAGGTTTCGTTTCATGGATTATAGGAGCGGTACCTTTGATAACCAACCATATATTTTAGAGGATGTCTCCTTTGTGATACAAAAGGGGGATTTTGTCGTTTTAGCTGGTGATACAGGATGTGGAAAATCTACTCTTCTAAGACTGCTAAAAAAAGAACTTTCTCCTAGAGGGGAAAGAACAGGAAGTATCCGATTCTTAGATAAAGAATTAGAGGAATATGAAGAGGGTGAACTGACAGAAAGAATTGGATTTGTCATACAAAGTCCAGAGCATCAGTGTGTAACTGATAAGGTTTGGCATGAAATTGCATTTGGGTTAGAAAATATGGGAATAAAACAACAGGAGATGCGATTCCGGTGTGCAGAGATTGCATCCTATTTTGGTATGGATCAATGGTTAGATAAAGAGGTGTATACGCTTTCTGGTGGACAAAAACAACTTTTAAACTTAGCTGCTGTCCTTGTGATGAGACCGGAAATTCTGATATTAGATGAGCCTACTTCTCAGTTAGACCCGATTGCTGCAGAGAATTTTATACAGACGATAAAGAAATTAAATGAGGAAACTGGAATTACAATATTGATTGCGGAGCATAGGCTGGAGAATGTGTTACCACTGGCCGATAAGGTAATGTTTATGGATAGAGGAAGAATAGTGTATGAGGATAAACCCAAGGAAATGACTGTTAACATGCCTTGCTTTAGTAAATTTAAAAGAGCGCTTCCTTGTAGTATGCGGTTATATATGGAGATCGGAAAAATGGATAGTACTACAGGGTGTCCACTGACAGTAGCAGAGGGGCAGCAGTATTTGTATACCTATTTTCAAAAGGAACACCCCAGAATACAGAAACTTAACTTATGCTCAATAAAGGATAAGCAGCTGGAAAACAGAGAATTATGCCTGGAACTAAAGTCTATCTGGTTTAAATATAGTAAAAAAGGAATAGATGTTCTTAAGAATACTAATATTAAGTTACACAAAGGGGAAATTCTATGTCTCTTAGGTGCTAATGGGTCCGGGAAATCTACTGCTTTAAAATGTGCAGCAGGGATTCTAAAGCCTTATGCCGGAAAAATAAAAGTAAAAGGTGGGCAAGTAGCCTATCTTCCTCAGAATGTTGAAACTGTATTTGTGACTGATTTGGTGGAGGATGATCTTTTATTGGCAGGATATGATATGGAACATTCAACATATCCAATCGATCTGTCACCATATTATAAGAAGCATCCTTATGATTTAAGTGGTGGGGAAAAACAGCTTGTGGCAATTGCAAAAGTTTTGGCAAAAGGAGCGGATATTCTATTACTGGATGAACCTGCGAAGGGGCTAGATGCCAACACCAAAGCTGTACTATTGAAACTGTTAAAAGAACTTGTTAAACAAGGAAAGTCGATTCTTTTAGTTACCCATGACGTTGAATTTGCAGCCTTATGCGGTGATCAGTGTGCGCTTTTTTATCGAGGAGAAATAGTATCTTCCAGCAGTGAGAGAAACTTTTTTGCAGGCAATGCCTTTTATACAACAGCAGCTTCACGGATATCACGTGAATTCTATCAAGATATTGTGACAACAGAGGAGTTGCTTCAGATACTCAGGGATGAGGGGAGAAAGTAATATGAAAAAGAGAAAACTTGGACTTTTTATTCCTCTTTTATTGATGCCCGCTTTGTTATGGGTTAGTTCAATTGTATTAAAGGAGCAGTATTATGCAGTCTGTTCCATGTTATTTGCCATTCTTTCTTGTATTTTTGTTATGCTTATTTTTGACCGACACTCAACCAATATTCGATTGACAATACTTATCGCAGTAATGACAACAATTTCTGTTCTAAGTCGGTTTTTTTTTGCTATGGTGCCAGGGTTTAAGCCAATGACAGCCATTATCGTTCTGACTGCAATCTATCTGGGTCCAGAAGCAGGGTTTTTCTGCGGAGCTTTTACTGCATTAGTTTCGAATATGTATTTTGGCCAGGGTCCATGGACCCCATTTCAGATGCTTTCCTATGGTCTCATAGGGCTCTTAGCAGGAGTATTGTCTAAATCACTTAAGAAAAATAGAATTCTATTAGTTGGATATGGAGTATTTGCGGGGGTTATGTATTCCTTTGTCATGGATGTATGGACAGTTCTATGGTATCGCTCAGGCTTCCAATTAAAGCTATATCTGGCGGCGTTACTAACTGCAGTTCCATATACCTTATCCTATGCCATTTCCAATGCTATTTTTCTCTTGGTTTTTACGAAAGCATTCACACGTAAAATCGAGCGTATTGTATATAAAGTTGGAATTTAAAAGATAATGTGCTATTATTAATTTATCTATAGCACGATATTGATAGTATTATATGATGAATTAAGAGAAATAATGTAATACGGAATAATTTCATGTGTTGTGATCATTTTTAAAGCCAAAATATGATAGCATTCATGGCCAGAAACTATTTTCTGAGAATTATTACAATGAGAATTATTACAATGAGAATACAAGACTTATGTGGCTTCACAGAGGATGAGTAGAATAAAGCCTATCATAGTACATTTGAATGGCTAAATTGTCAAATGAAAATGCAGTAGTAAATGATTTACTAAGGAGACATAAGAAAATGGATGTAAGATATTTAAAGATGTTAGCCAAGCAGTATCCCAATGTTGCAGCTGCAGCTACTGAGATTACCAACCTGCAGGCCATTAGAAATCTTCCTAAAGGTACGGAACATTTTATCAGTGATGTACATGGGGAAAATCAACAGTTCCAGCATGTGTTGCGGAATGGCTCAGGAGCAATTAAGCGTAAGATTGATGATGAGTTTGGCAATCAGGTCAGTGTAGCAGAGAAGAAGGCGATTGCTACGCTAATTTACTATCCGGAGCAAAAACTGGAGCAGATATTGAAGAAGGAAGAAAACTTGGAGGATTGGTATGCTGTCACCTTAACAAGGCTGATTCGGATTTGCAAATGTGCTTCTTCCAAGTATACAAGATCTAAAGTTCGTAAGGCCTTACCTAAGGATTTTTCCTATATTATTGAAGAACTGTTGACTGGTAGACCTGATATCTCAGACCAAGAAGCTTATTATAATGAGATTGTCAACTCGGTAATTCGTATAGGAAGAGCCTCAGAGTTAATTATAGCTTTATGTAATCTGATTCGCCGTTTGGTAGTGGATCATCTTCATGTAATTGGAGATATCTTTGATAGAGGTCTTTATCCGAACCTAATTATGGATACTCTTATGAGTCACCACTCTGTAGATATTCAATGGGGAAATCATGATATCTCTTGGATGGGAGCTGCAGCAGGAAACAAAGCCTGCATCTGTAATGTGCTTCGTGTTTCAGCCAAATACGGCAATCTTAAATTAATTGAAGAAGGCTATGGAATTAATCTAATTCCTTTGGCACGTCTCGCTATGAGTCAATATGACAAGGATTCTTGTCAGTGCTTTAAACTAGATTACAGAAAGGGAAAATATGATGTTCGAGATGCACAACTAGATGAAAAAATGCATAAGGCTATTGCCATTATGCAGTTTAAGTTGGAAGGTCAGATAATACATAAACATCCTGAGTTTGAGATGGATGAACGCCTCCTGTTAGATAAGATACAGATTGATAAAGGAATAATTACGATAGAAGGAAAGGAGTATCCACTTAGGGATACCAATTTTCCAACCATAGACTGGAATAATCCCTACGCTCTGTCCAGTGAAGAGGAAGAAGTAATGGAGAGACTTACCAATTCCTTCGTAAAGTGTGAAAAGCTACAAAGACATGTGCGCTTTCTTTTCACTAAGGGAAGTCTGTATAAAATTTACAATGGCAATCTCTTGTATCATGGATGTGTTCCTATGAATGAGGATGGAACCTTTACCAAAGTTAACATATATGGAAATGAATATTCTGGAAAGGCACTTTATGATATATTGGAGAGCTATTGTAGGAAGGGCTTTTACTCCATAGATCCATTGGAGAGAGAACGAGGGAGAGATATTCTCTGGTTTATCTGGGAAAATAAGAATTCTCCTGTCTTTGGTAAGGATAAGATGACCACCTTTGAACGTTATTTTGTTGCTGACAAAGAGACACATAAGGAGCCGAAGAATGCCTATTATCATTTGCTTGAAAAGGAAGAAATAGTAAATAGTATTCTGCAGGAATTTGGTCTTTCAGGGGAGGAAGCTCATATTATAAATGGTCACATTCCAGTAGATGTAAGAGGAGGAGAGACCCCAATCAAATGTGGGGGTAAGTTGTTGATTATCGATGGAGGCTTTTCAAAGGTCTATCAAAAGAAGACTGGTGTTGCAGGATACACCTTAATCTATAACTCTTATGGTTTGGTTATCGCAGCCCATGAACCTTTTGAATCAGTGGATAAAGCAGTAGAAGATGGGACAGATATTCTATCCCATACGATGTTGGTACAACATGTGGTGAATCGAAAAATGGTAGCAGATACAGATACCGGTAGAGAAATGAAGATGGCCATAGAAGAATTAGAAAGTTTGGTACAAGCGTACCGAGAAGGTATGATTGTAGAAAAGAATTAAGAGGATAATGTCAAGATAAACAGCATAATGTCATAATACAGACTTTGCATATGGAATATTCGACATAATATTGCCATTGTCTTTCTATAATGTTATAATTCTAATAAATCAGTTAAATAATCTGATTAACTAGAATTATATTAGGAGGTATAGCATGAAACTAGCGAATATTAATAATCCAACTGAATTTATGAATGTAGTCGATAGCTGTAAGGGTAAAGTGGAGTTGATTACAAACGAAGGTGACCGTTTAAATCTAAAATCCAAATTATGTCAGTATGTGTCTTTAGCAACAATCTTTGCTGCTTCTACAAAGATTCCTGAAATTGAGATTGTGGCATATGAAGCAGAAGATACAAAGAAAATTCTAGAGTATATTATGAGAGGATAAATCTCAACAATGTTACATATAAAGGTTTCCGCAAAAGGGAAACCTTTTTCATTTATAGAAAATAAGCATCCAACCATCCTTTTACAATTGCTGTGAAAATCTCAGGTTGCTCAATCTGAACATTGTGTCCACCACCAGCAATAGCAGCATAGGTACCGTTAGTATATTGCTTTGCCAGCTCAAATTGATCTATAAAACCAACTTCTGTATCCTGCTTTCCGGTAATAATCAAAGCTGGACCGTTGTAAGGATTAGGTAGATCGTCAACGTCATATAGAAACGCTCCGTCTAATACCTCATTAAGAAAATGTGTATCTTGTACAAGAATCCCACTATGAACCTGTTCTTTGTAACGCTCCCATACTTCTTTAGTCAAACAAACATTCAGAAAAGTAAAGCTATCATAGTCTTCTTTACTTAAAGTTGAGAGAAAATAATTATCTTGTTTCATCACCTGAAGTGGGACAATGGTCCCTTTACGGTATCCTGGAATGATTCCAGGACAAAGTAGAAAAAGTCCCTTAATCAAAAACATTCGCTCTTTTAATATACCTCGGGAAAGATATCCTCCAAAAGACTCGCCCATAAGAATAAAGGATTGTCCAGGAATGATATCATCCAGCAAAGTAAAAATAACTCTTACTAAGTCATGGGAGTCATGAATATCTGCTCCTGGTAATGACCTACCCATACCGGGAAGATCTATGTAAATACGTTGAAACTTTCCAGATGTCAGTTCAAAAACTGGTTCCAAACATCCTGACATAAGCCGGTGGTCCACACTCCATCCATGAATGATTACTGTAGGAATACCACTACCTAAAACTTCATAATATAACTTGGTACCATTTATTTCTTTATAACTCATGGGACTCCTTTCTACTTATCCAAGAACCAATTTATTCGAACATTTATTCGATATATTTATATTATTAAAGAATGATGTACATGTCAACCATTTATTACATTTTAATGTAAAATTTAAGTGATAGAATGTAGATATAAATCGAAAGGCGGATATTATGGAGGAACGATTAGAAAAGTATTTAAAATATATAGATACTAAAATTAATGAATTAAGAGATACTACTACAGATTTAGCTTCGGAGGAGGCAAATGAGATGCTAGTTACTGTTTTATTTGCCTTAATGACCATTATGACTTTTATGGTAGTAATGCTGGCATTTACCAACCAATCACTTCTTTTGTTAATGTTTTAGTAGGACTTATGATTCCTTATGTCAGACATTACTACATCTTAGAACATGCAACTTTTTTTTATTTGGGTCGAAATATAAATGAACAGGTGTTATAGGCAATAGATACACCATTAATATCCTATATCAGAACGGGCTGCCATAAAGAAGATAACATTAAAAGGACATCATGTGTATGTAAGACTATAATAAGCCTATTTTCTAAGGTTATTACGATACTCGGTAGGAGTTATTCCTATTTTTCTATGAAATAACTCTGTATAATAGCTGGACCCATTGAATCCGCACTCGAAGGCTATGTCTGTGATAGACAGATTGGTATAGGTCAAGCTTTCCATACTTCGCTCTATTCGATAATCTGTTAGATATAGGATAGGTGTAGTATGCAATATAGACTGAAAAATCTCACAGCATGTACTGCGACAGACATTTCCAGAATTCGCTATCTTATTTAAGGAAAGCTTATGTTTATAATTGGCTTGAATATAACCAATCATCTTATGTAATGCAACAGCTTGGCGATTTAGTGAAACGTCCATAATTGCTGCATTATTCCGATTTAAGTATAGGGTCATTAACATCATATGTGCTAATCCCATAACCTTAAGTTCAAAGCCCTCCTTTTCTATCGTAAATTCCTGATGAATCTCCTTCATATAAGAAATGATTGTTCCTTGCCAGGAGATAGCTGGAGAAAGTATAATCATAGGATGTTCTGTATCTTTACAAATAGGATTCAGATAGGTTCTCTGAATTCGTTTGGCAGGACAGAACATGTCTGGAGGAATAAGAATGCATAGATATTTGCTATCTGCTTCGCTTATTGAAAATACACTGTGGAGCTGCGTGGAATTGATAAACATTCCCTGGCCTTCAATTAGTTGATATTTGTGACCATTGACTTCATATCCTACCTCCCCTTTTATAGCCATAACAAATTCAAAATCATTATGCCAATGGATTGCTGATTTCATTCCAGGGTAAAAGCTCAAATTCCCTTCTCTTGCCATTATAGGAAAGTCTGGTAAGTTGTATAAGATATTTTCAGATTTGTCTTTGTTTATATTTAGACCACCCATATGTCACCTCCTATTGTGTCTGTATCACCACGAGCTTACATTAAATAAAACATCAAAGGACATCATATCTGCTACTCCAATGTTATAATGTACGATTGTTATAAAAATAATCTATTATTTTAATAGATTATGAGAAACTAGTATAATATTATTATAGTATATTTAATGATTTTTTGCACGAGGAAAATGAGAAAAGGAGTAATAAATATGAATTAAAAGTAAATTTAATGGTATAATTAGGAAACAATGAACTACATAATGATACTAAAGAGAATGATATCACTTAATTAGGAATTATTGTAGATTTGAATTATCGTAGATAATTACTATGAATTTGTCATATTAAATCTCTATGATAATATGTTGGAGTTGACCATATAAGTGATAACTTGAAGAATTGAACTGCACATCCCAACATGTTAAAATAGAAAAATCAAAAGAAGCAGGGGGTATCAATATGACTTTGCAACAAATAAAATGTGCTGTGACCATAGCAGACTGTAACTCTATGAACAAAGCTGCGCAACAGCTGTATGTGTCTCAACCAAGTCTGTCTGGTACTATAAAGGATTTAGAGGAAGAGATTGGAATTACCATCTTTATACGTTCAAATCGTGGAATTACTGTTACGCCTGAAGGTAATGAATTCTTAGGATATGCAAGACAGGTCATGGATCAATATCAGTTATTAGATCAGCGTTATATTGAGAAAAAAACAGTAAAAAAGAAATTCTCTGTCTCGATGCAGCATTATACCTTTGCAGTAAAGGCATTTGTGGAGCTGGTGAAGCAATTTGGAATGGATGAATATGAGTTTGCCGTTTATGAGACAAAAACCTTTGAGGTATTGGAGAATGTAAGAAACTTTAAAAGTGAAGTTGGGGTTATTTATATCAATAGCTTCAATGAGAAAATACTCAATAAGCTATTCCATGAGATGAATTTGGAGTTTACACATCTTTTTGACTGTAACACATATGTGTATCTATGGAAAGGGAATCCTCTATCGAAGATGAATAAACTAACTTTGGCAGATTTGGAGGAATACCCATGTCTGACCTTTGATCAGGGAGAAAATAACTCTTTTTATCTGGCGGAAGAAGTACTTAGTACCTATGATTATAAACGTAGTATTAAGGCCAGTGACCGTGCTACTTTCTTAAATCTTATGGTGGGATTAAATGGTTATACTCTATGTTCAGGAATCATCTGTGAGGAGTTAAACGGCAGCGAATATGTGGCGATTCCTCTTGATGTGGAGGAGAGTATGAGTATTGGTTATGTAAAACGAAAGAATACAACCTTAAGTCAGATGGGGCAGTTATACCATACAGAATTATTAAAGTATAAGGATAAAGTGCTTTAAAGATATGAGATGTAGGAAGTACAGACTGAGAAAGCAAAGAAATGCTAGAGTAAGAAAAGGATATGCTGGAAGCGGTTAAATAGTATAGTATTCACGTGGAAGGAAATGATACTCCATTAATAACAGAAATGAGGGACACATATGTATAATCAAAAAGAGGAGAAAAGAGAGTTTCATCGTAATCTCAGGAAGTTAGTAATACCGATTGCCAGTCAGAATTTTCTATATGCTTGTGTTGGCGGGGCAGATGCAATTATGTTAGGTTTTCTGGATCAAACGTCCTTATCATCAGTTTCACTTGCTACCCAGGTAAGTTTTGTACTATCTGTGATTCTAGGGGCTTTGACGAATGGAACGACGATTCTTGCTGCCCAGTATTGGGGCAAGCGTGATACTAAGGCAGTGGAAAAAGTGTTGGCTATTGCCACGAGGTATGCTCTTATAGTGGGCTTGATATTTACGATAGCTGGGTTTACTTGTCCGCAACTTATCATGAGATTTTTTACTTCTGATTCCGATTTGATTAGGGTTGGAGCAGGGTACATAAAGGCTGTTTCAGTTTCCTATTTACTAATTGGATTTGGCCAGATATATCTATGCATTATGAAGAATTGTGACAGAGCAATTATGAGTACTGTAATCAGTGCAATGGGTGTGGTTTTAAATATTATCTTGAATGCAATTTTGATCTTTGGTTTACTAGGATTTCCAAAGCTTGGTGCTGTAGGTGCAGCCATAGCTACCGATATTTCCGTAGGCGTTCAGGTATTATGTATTGTAGTTATACTAATTCGAAAAAGTTGTATTGCTTTGAGAGTTCGTTATGTATTTAGTCGCCTTGGAATTTTACAGAAAGACTTTATTAAATATACTTTACCAGTGTTAGGCAATCAATTGGCATGGGGTGGTGGTATCACCATGTATTCCGTAATAATGGGTCACCTAGGAAGTGATGCAACTGCTGCTAATTCTGTTGCAACCATCGGAAGGAATATATGTGTAAGCCTTTGTTGGGGTATTGGTACAGGTAGTGGAATTTTAATTGGTAATAAGTTAGGACGCAATGATCTTGAGGGCGCGAAACGAGATGGAGGTAGGCTGTGTAGAATTGCATTGTTGACAGGAGTGGCTTCAGGGCTTATCCTATTAGCAGTAACACCTTTTATTACTAGTATTATTAATCTTAGTGATGTGGCCAATGGGTATTTAAAATGGATGTTAATCATCAATGCTTACTATATCATAGGTAATTCTATTAATTCAACAGTCATAGCTGGCATCTTTTATGCCGGTGGAGATTCTCGTTTTGGATTCATATGTGACTCCATCAATATGTGGCTGGTCATCTTACCTTGTGGATTTTTGGCTGCATTTGTCTTTGAGGTGCCAGTGCTTGCTGTTTCAGTTATACTAAGTATGGATGAATTTACTAAGTTACCGATTGTATATAAACATTACATGAAATATAAGTGGATAAAGAATCTTACTAGAAAACAAGAAGTGACCTGACAATAAGAAGGAGTTAGTCTATGGAAATGTATTTTTCAGAAATGTTACCATTCTATAACAAACTTCCGTCATTATGGAAGAAACGTTTATTAGCTGGGTCTGAGCTGACCCATTTTCAAAAAGGGACCTTACTGCATGCAGGAGAAGAGCTATGCTCCGGTCTCTTTGTATTGATAAGTGGGCGCATAAAGGTCTATATGGTAACTGAAGCTGGAAAAGAAATCACCTTGTTTCGTTTAATGGATAGGGATGTATGTATCTTTTCGGCCTCCTGTTTGATGAAAAACATTACCTTTGATGTGCATATTCTTGCGGAGACAGAACTAGAAGCTATAAGGATTCCAGCAAAACTATATGATCAGATGGTGAAAGAAGAAGTGTCAGTTTCTAATTTTACCAATGACTTGATTAGTTCAAGAATGTCTGATGTTATGTGGGTGTTGGAACAGATTGTCTTTATGAGCTTTGATAAGCGTCTGGCGTTGTTTTTACTGGAGCAGTTTCAACTGGAGGAATCCAATCAGCTGAGTATGACCCAGGAACAGATTGCGGCAAATCTCGGGAGTGCCAGAGAGGTAGTTTCCAGAATGCTTAAATATTTTGCAAAAGAGGGAATTCTTGAAGTGGTTCGAGGAGGAGTTCGTCTTTTATCGGTGGAGAAATTGATTCAGATAACTGAAAAGGAATAGAAAAGTTTTAATAGGGGATTTACCTATCGGATAGAAAAGAAGGATAATTGACATAGTAACCTATGTCGTTATCCTTCTTTTCTATTCTTGTGTGACTAAGTTACAGAAACACTTGAATCTTCTGCATATAATACATGTAAAGATAGAAAAAAGGAGTGAAGGAACCGTGGGAAAGAAGACTGTAATTATTGGTGGAGTAGCTGGAGGGGCATCTGCAGCTGCAAGACTTCGAAGAAGAGACGAAACAATGGAAATCATACTCTTAGAAAGAGGAGAGTATATTTCTTATGCTAACTGTGGTCTCCCTTATTATATAGGAGATGTAATTAATGAGAGAGAGAATCTACTGTTACAGACACCGGAAGCTATGAAAGCCAAATTCAATATAGATGTTAGAATCCGTAATGAAGTTATCAAAATTGTTCCAGATGAAAAAGTGGTATCTATTTATGACTATAACAATAAGATAGAATACATGGAAACCTATGATAATTTGGTCATTGCCACCGGTTCTAGACCGATGAAACCTAATATTCCTGGAATAGAGGGTAAGAATATTTTTACTTTATGGACAGTGCCAGATACAGATCAGTTAAAAACAGCCATTACAGAGAATCACTTTCTTCGTGCAGCCGTGGTAGGAGGTGGATTTATTGGATTGGAAATGGCGGAAAACTTGCATAATACTGGCTTATCAGTTTCAGTAATTGAAATGCAGAATCAGGTTATGCCTCCTTTGGATTATGAGATGGCACAGTTATTACATGAGAATATGGAAGCTAATCAGGTGGAGCTTATATTAGGGGATGGAGTTACTAAGTTTAAACAATCAGATAACGGAATTCAGATACATTTAAGTAGCAACAGAATAATAGAAGCTGATCTTGTAATTCTTGCGATGGGAGTTACTCCTAACAGTCATCTGGCAAAGGATGCAGGCCTTAGTATAAATCAGAAGGGTGGTATACAGGTAGATGAGTATCTAAGAACCTCGGACCCTTTCATCTATGCAGTTGGAGATGTTATAGAGGTGGAGCATGGGGTGTTGAAAGAAAAATCGATGATACCGCTAGCTGGACCGGCTAATAAGCAAGGAAGAATTTGTGCTGACAATATAGTAGGAGATTTAAAACGATACAAAGGTTCCTATGGAACTTCTGTAGCCAAAGTATTTGACTTAACTACAGCCAGTGTTGGAGCAAATGAAAAAATGTTACAACAACGAGGTATGCAGTTTAAAAAGGATTATTATGTGGCTATCATCAATCAAAAATCTCATGCAGGTTACTATCCTGGAGCCACCATGATAACTATAAAGCTACTCTTTGATGGAGGAGGAAAACTACTTGGGGCCCAGGCTGTTGGTCAGGATGGTGTTGATAAGCGTATGGATGTACTGGCGACCACATTGCGTTTAGGTGGAACAATATACGATCTTTCCGAGCTAGATTTGGCTTACGCTCCTCCTTATGGATCTGCCAAGGATCCTATCAATATGTTAGGGTTTGTAGCAGAGAATATTCTTAAAGGATTGGTGGAATTTGTTACCCCATTTCAATTAGATGATATGATGGCAAATCAAGAGGATCAGCCTGTTACTGTGTTAGATGTAACGGAATCAGTAGAACGAATGGTGTTTTCCATACCTGGATCATATCATATTCCATTGGGGCAGCTTCACAATAGGTTTCATGAGTTAAACCCAGATCATTGTATTGTTGTTTATTGCGCAATTGGTGTACGTTCCTATGATGCAGCCAGAATCTTAATGCAAAATGGTTATTCCGCTGTCTTTGTTCTAGCTGGTGGAACTAGCTTTTATAAATCTACGCATTATAGGCAAGGGAAGACATCAGAGAGAAAAGATTCAGAAATTAGGAGGAAGAAGGCAGTGGAAGATAATCAAACATTGGTAGCCGCAGAGGTTAAACTAGTTAATTGTACTGGTATGCAATGTCCAGGACCAATTATGAAGGTAAATAAAGAAATCAAAGCAATCAATGAGAATGATGTAATTAAAGTAGTTGCTACAGATATGGGGTTTATCCGAGATGTTGAAAGTTGGTGTAATAAAACAGGAAACACTTTAGTAAAATCAGAAAGAACCGGTAATGACAATATAGTATATATTAAAAAAGGAATGGGAAATGAAAGAGTAGAGACCAAGGAGATACTAAAGCAGGCAAAGAAGGCAGATGGCAAGACTATTATAGTATTTAGTAATGACTTAGACAAAGTACTCGCTTCCTTTATCATTGCCAATGGTGCATCTGCTATGGGAAGAGAGGTAACGATGTTCTTTACCTTCTGGGGCTTAAATGTATTGAGAAGACCTCATGGGGAAAAGGTGAAGAAAGGGTTAATAGATACTATGTTTGGTAAGATGATGCCAAAGGGTACTAAGAAACTTAAGCTGTCCAAGATGAACATGGGTGGTATGGGAAGTAAGATGATGAAGAAAGTCATGAAGGATAAGAATGTATCCTCATTAGAAGAACTACTGCAGCAAGCCATGGATAGTGGAATTAAGTTGATCGCTTGTACAATGTCAATGGATATCATGGGGATACGTAAGGAAGAATTGATTGATGGCGTGGAATATGCAGGTGTTGCAACATATTTGGGAAGCGCTGAGGATAGTAATGTGAATTTGTTTATATAAAATAGAAGGAGTGATTGGTATGTCAGTAAAACATATAAATAGTAATAATTTTGAGCAAGAAGTAATGAAGTCAGATAAGCCGGTATTGTTGGATTTCTGGGCTTCCTGGTGCGGACCATGTAAGATGTTATCACCAATTGTAGAACAATTAGCCAATGAAGTAGAGGATGTGAAAGTATGTAAGGTAAATATTGATGAGGAAGTAGACTTAGCAAGAAAATTCCGAGTTATGAGTATTCCTACTCTAATTTTCATGAAGGATGGCAAGATTGTAAACTCTTCTGTAGGGCTGCAACCTAAAGGTGGAATTATTAAAATGATGGAATTATAAAGATTTTTACTCTAATTAAGTTGTTATATAATGTCAAATATGGTAAAATATAATGGAATTAGTAAAAAATGCAGTTTGTTTATGAGAATATTTGTAAATAAACTGCATAATTATGTCTTTATAAGTGACTAAGGTAAAATTATGACTTAGGTGGAGAAATCATGATAAAAGTATTATCCATAGGGGATACCTATGTAAAAGAAGGAATACATAGTGTAAATAACATATCTTATTTAGGTGGGGTAACCAAGAGACCAATGGAAACCTTTGATTACATTATTCGGCATCAACCTGATGTTATAGTATATGCAACACAGCCAGGGAGTCTGGAGCATCTTACTGTGTATTTGAGAATCCGAAATATGCATGCAGGTAAATATATTCCTATCATTTTATTAGTAAATGAAGAAGATGAGGATATTTATGAGGATTTTTATGAAGATGAGATTACAATAGGTTTGAATCAAAATATTAAAGAAGACATTTTGTTCTTTCATATACAACAATTGGTTAACAGATGCCATGAAATGAGAAAAAGTGTATTGCTTGTTGATAGAAATCCTGTAGTTTTAAACACCTATCGGCTTTATCTGGAGGGAAAATATCGAGTATATACTGCCGTAACTTCACAGGAAGCTGCCAATTATATGATGTCGGAAACAATGGATGCAATCATTGTTGGAATTGAAAGAAAAGATACCAGAGGTTTACGCTTTTTGCAACTGTTTAAGGATAATCCCATATGGAGCGAGACACCAGTTATAGCTCAGATAGAAGCTGAAAATACAGATCTTATTCCTCATCTCTTATCTAAAGGTGTAAGATACTGCCTTACTAAACCAATCGAGAAGGATATCCTAATAAAGCATTTATCTGATATCTTAAATGAGGAGAACCACTCCTCTTATGTGTTGGAACCTGGGCTAAAACGTATACTGTTAGTTGATAAGTTTGGAGTAAATTATCAAAATATAAAAAATATTTTGGATGGTCATTATGAGTGTATTCATGTTTTGCCTGGTGTGAGAGCGATATCCATTTTGGAAGTACAACACATAGATGCTATTATATTGAATTTGGATAATGGATTTTTTTGTTTAAATAAAATTATAGACAGGGCAATTACGAAATCTATCCCTGTTATACTATATACCTCCCATTTGGAAGAGATGCATGAAACTTTAAGTGAAAAAATGAGAGGAGAAACGTGTATAAATTGTATTCTGGAATTACCTGCTAAAAGAATAGTATTGCTTGATAAGTTAGAATTAGCCATATAATAAAAGATTACTATACATTGTTTATTCAAAGATTGCACCAAGTTTTAACAGTATATACACACTATTCTTTCTCCATACTAATAAAGAAATAGGTTAAATCCATTTCAAAAAAGTTAAAGGAGAATGTATATGGATAAAAATACGAGTATTGGATGTACGGTTAACAGTTGTAAGTATAACAATGAAGCAGAAAATTATTGTACACTGGATAAGATTCAAGTTGGAACTCATGAGAGTAATCCAACAGAAAAAGAATGTACTGACTGTAATTCATTTGAAGCAAAATAAGGGTGTAATTGTTAATAGTTTATTTAATGAGGAGGCTTCCTATATAGGAAGCCTTTATTGACGTAAAATGATGCCTATGATAAACTTAATAAGTACTATATTTGCGAAAACATTAGGAGGAATGGATGATTGTGTCTTGTTTGTTGAGATACAGATAAATGCCATTTATAAGTATGAGGAAGATATTCAAGGTAATAGAGACCAATAAAAATGTAATTATTATAGTTTTTACGCTACTGGTTGGATTTTCAATGATATTCTATTTTCAAAATAAACAAAATAAGCTTATAGAAAAATTGATTAAGATTTCAGAAGGCTCAGCCAATTCTATTCAAGATGTGAATTCCAGTGTGAATGACCTTAGAGAACAAATAAAGTCAGGGGACAATGGTCAAGCAGATTTAATCAGTGACTATTCTATTGTGGCAGAAACACCTAATTTCACCAATTTAACAGCTAATTTGAAGGTTGAAATTATTCCTAAGGAATATAAAGAGGGAACTGTTGCAGTCTTTTATATAGATAACCAAAAGGTTAAGCTTGAAGAAAAGGATAATAAATATAGTGGTAATGTGAATGTGTCCATTTTAAAGAATTATGAGAAGGCTTCTGTTTCGTTTGAAAAAAAATCAATCAAACAAAATTCTTCACTAGCAATAGACATTTCATTTATGGATTACTTTACAAAACAATGTACTGTGAATTTTGAGGGAGAGAAAAAATATGAGTCAAAAGAATATACCTATGATGGAAATATAGTGTGGAATAGAACGAAAAATGCATTTGATACTATATTATTCTCAAAGTTGGTTCGTTCTGTCAATGGAATAGTACAATGGTCTAAGGAACTTCCAATTACCAATTTAAATGGTGAGCAGAGGTTTGTTTTTCAACAAAAATTCCCACTGGATTTAGGATGCAGTTTTGAGCTATATATCGAACAGTATAGTAAAAATGGATTTATATATCGTTATTATATAGATGGAGGATCCCTTAAGGAAGAAGACATATTTATAAAAGAAGATAGGGCTATTACTTGTGAGTTAGTTGATAAGGATGGAAATAGTATTGTTGATAAGTAATGTGAAAACATTGTTGAAATAAGGAAGTTATGATATAATTAAGAAGAAAATACTATAGTTTGTAGGAGAAAATATGCACGAATTAAAACGACTTTTTTGGTTCAATATAATTGCATACATTAGTTTTCTTTTATACTTACTACTTGGCTTGAATAAACACACATCACAGTATCGAATTTTCCTTATAGTGATACCAATTACTTTGCTTATTCTAACGCTATTTATATTTGTCACAAAAAGAGATCAACGCTTAGTTTATATTAAATATTATACTATTCCAGACTTTATTGTTAGGCTAGTTAGTCTAGAACTGTGTGTCGTAGGTAGTGTATTCTGCCACGACTTTTTAAGACTTACCATAATTCTGATGATATTAATTGTACTTTTTGCTATCAATCTTACGTTGGAGAAGGTTATGAGTATTCGTATAACTCATTGCCCACAGAATACGGATAACATAATTGAAGATAAAGGGCAAGTTCTGGTTTCAATAGGAGTAAGTTATGTGGAAACTATACTCCTTCTTTTTATGCTATTATTTCCCTATAATTTAACTTCCTCTCTGAACATTAGTGATTATGTAGTATGGGGTAGTGTATTAATGGTATTACTATTATTTTATATCAGACGAACCTTATTGACTTTGTATGCGTTTTATACAAATGAGAGGGAGGTTTTACACTTTTTTATTGTAGAGAATGCAGGAGTGTTTGCTTTACTGGTTATCCTAAGCCTATATGGATATTTCTTGGGATTTACTACGATAGCAGATGGAATTTTCTATTTATCATCTCTTTTGTTATTGTTACCAAGACAGATTATCAGAATGAGACGTTTGTTAGTTGGATTACCAAATAAAGCACACAGATGAGAATCATCGCATCTGTAATGGTGAAATAATTATTAAGTTAAAATGAACCAAGAAAGGGAATTCAATATGCTATTACTCAGAAAGGCATTATGGAATGTGCGGAGCAAAAGAGAGTCGCTAAATGTCGAATATAAGGTAAATATAAGGCAAAATAAGATAATATGCCGAAAAGTGTTGAAATTATAATAAAATGTGTTATAATAATGATTGTTAAGAATGTGTTAAATCATTTGCTTTATTTCAACACGCTTAGCAACAAACACTTAGATAAAAGAGTACAATAAAGAAACGAAAGTTATTAGGGTACTAAAGAGGCTAAGAAGCTAGGATACGAAAGATAAAGTAATAAAGATTATGATACAAAAGATAGGATTAAGAACCTGGTAAATGAGTAGTCAGTTACCAGGTTCTTTCTATATCTTGCTCCTCGTCACTTATGGAAAAGCGATACATATAATAATATTGGATACGTATCTATAAGTATTAGTTTTATGAAAATAAGTGTATAGATTGAACTATCTACGATGAAACTGGAGGTTAGCAATGGAATATAGAGATTCTAACAATGTTTACAATGGGAGAAACGGTGGATGTACGGGGTTGATCCATACGGTTCAAAAGGGGGATACCTTATATAAAATCAGTAAAATGCACAATGTGGCATTATCAAAAATTATGGAAGCAAATCCAAATGTTGATATATATAATCTGCAAATAGGAACGAGAATATGTGTACCTATAGAAGGCGCTATGTTGCCACGAGAATCCAGTCAGGAAGCTCCAAGACAGGTTACTCCAATGATGCCACCTACTAATATGAATAATCGCGAGAACGCAGAAAATAGTAGGGGAAGAGACCAATATAGGCAGGTTAACGACAACTTAAATAAATTATATAAGAATAAGCAATCAGGAAAAGAACAATATGTTTGTCCAACCTGTCCACCACAAAGAGAGTGTCCAACTTGTCCGCCACAAAGAGAGTGTCCAACTTGTCCACCACAAAGAGAGTGTCCACCACAAAGAGAGTG
>JAEZPG010000086.1 GCA_023413555.1 Bacillota bacterium
AAAGCGCATTTTGTACCGGTACATGTGATGCTTTATACATTACCAGGAATACCATCTCTTTACTATGGCTCTGAGTTTGGGATTGAAGGGCGTAAGGAACGTTTCTCTGATGATTCTTTAAGACCTGCATTGCATTATGAAGATTATAAAAATTTTGTGGAAACAAATCCTTGTACAAAACTGATTGCTGCTTTGGGTAAAATTCGCCAGAATACACCGACTCTTATGTTTGGGGATTTTAAAGAGTTGGAGTTGCAGACAACACATTTTGCATATGCAAGAGTTTTAGATGGAAAATATGTGATTACAACAGTGAATAATGGAGACAATGATGTTTCCATGAATCTGGAAGCGGGATGTTCAGCAGAATATGTAGGTGCGCTGACAGGAGAACGAGTATGTGTAAACGGCGGACGCATTCAGGTGCGAGTGCCTGCAAACTACGGCGAAATCTGGATTCCTTCAGAACTCTGTAACGAAAGCTTTGCACCGATTAAAACTGTGAAAATTGAGAAAGCAGCAGAACCAGAGTCTGTAAAAGTAAAGGAAGAAAAGAAGCCTGAAAAAGTAGACGTAGACTGGAACAAGTCCTATGAAGATATGTCTGTAGAAGAACTTCAGGAAACGATTCTCGAAAAAATGAGAAGAAATGGTCCGGTAACAGACTATATGATAGGAACTGTTAGAGAAAATACACACCATTGTTCATTAGTGACTTGGGTTAGAAGTTTTGGTAAATAATAAGAGAGATTCTATGACTAAGGGATTTGCGGTATTAATTTGTAGGGAATAGAAACTTTCAGTTTGCATGAGAGAGATAAAGTAAAAAGTTCTAATAAAGTTCTATTTTTCAAAAAATTGAATTACAACAAATAGAATCATCGAGAAAACGCCATAACAACGCATATTATCAAATGGAAATACAAGAAATACATTCCAAAGACGGCGTGAAGGTGGACGTACAGTAGGTTTAGGCCGTGTTGCTTCTGTAATTGAGTAAGTAAATACTATCCAGTATATTCAAACCTTCCGAGGAATCTTCTTCGGAAGGTTTTCTCATCTATAGGCATAAATTATTCCCTGAACAGATACGTTTAAGAGATTGTTTTACCAGTTCTTGATTCTCTTGACATGTGGGATTTGTTAATAGGTATATCTTTAGCGCAATCAAAAGACATAATATACGAGTTATCTCTACAAAGCGATGTCTCTTATATTTGGGAAAATTTACTTTTTTGATTCATTGTGACATGATATAATAAGTTATAGATAATTCTTATTTCCCTTCCGATGGGAAAAAGAAAAAAACTTTAAGTTGGAGGAAATATAATGTCAAATATAAATAGAATAGAAGTTGATGAGTTTTGGGCAGATTCCACTATTATTGAGGCTGGTGATTATGTATTTGTAGGATATTGCATGGGAAATGAAGGGAAGTCAATAGAAGAACAAATGAATGGAGCATTTGATGTATTGGAGAATAGGCTAAAAATGGCAGGCCTTACTCTGGAATCAGTGGTAAAGATGGATTGCTTATTTAAAGATATAGAGGATTTAAATTATTTGTCTGAAATTATCAAAAGCAGATTCCCAGGAAAATATCCAACCAGAAAGGCATTCACATCAGACTTTATTAGAGAGGGGATCAAATTTCAGATAGATGCAATCGCATACAAATATTAGGTTATAGAAGAACTTAATTATTAATTGCAAAATTCGATAGTAGCAATCATAGATGATTTGAATAAAATTGTCCGCTTATATCCTGCGAAGATACATAAAGAAAAGGTGAATATGTTCATCATGTAGAGTATTTTTTACGCGTTGGCAATGGGCCATGCATGAATAAATAAGAAAGAGCCCACAAGCAAGTATGAATGCTAGCTTGTGGGCTCTTCCTTATGGAAAACGTATCATTTGCTTCGCAAATTCATTTAGAAAAATAGACATAGCCTATATCCCGTGTTATAATTTTTCGGTTGCTTTTACGCAACTTTTAACATTTCGAGTGTACACGCTCTCTTCTTAATCGACATCTTCTTAATTCCAATCCCACAAGGAATAGTAATAGAGTTGGAAGTACTCCGTAGATTGGATCCAGAATACTGGAGAAACCATTTTTTAGTCGAAATACCTCTGTTGTCACAAATAGTAGAGTTGGTACAGAATCTTCCGTTGCATGCATGATAACACCGGGCCATACGGAATTAGTTAGTCTGCGCAGTTCTACGAATAATGGAGACCAAAGAATCATCAGAATAACACCTGCTATAGCAAGTAACGGTCTACTATATTCTGTAAAATAAGTATCCGGTAGGAAAAACATATAGTATGTAAAGTGCCACATTCCCCAGACAAATCCACTTACTAGATATAAGAACCAATCGTTCATTCTCGTCTTTTCCAAGAACGGTACAAGACATCCTCTCCAGGCAAATTCTTCGAATATGTTCCTTACACAATTTACAAGAAATGTAGTAAGCACTAATGCGAATAATGTGTCAAAGGCAGTCGCTTTTACTATTAAGGCACCAGTAAGTTTTGCAACTATGATACAAACTAACATAATGCCAGGGAATACAAGAGCTGCAACAGCGTACCATTTCATATTATTCTTAAAATGTGGTCGAGCTCCAATTTGTTTTAGATCCTTGTTTATTACTCGTAACACAATCCCTGTTAATAACGGGAGAACTAACCATAGTCCCATTCCTAGTGAATCACCTTCCGGTTGCTCAGTAAGAATCTGATCCAGTAAATAACCCATTAATCCAGACGTAAATGTTACAAATAGAAAAACAGTTAAAGTAATCTTATCTCGTATACTCATCTTTTCTTTCATCCGTATCCATCCCTTCTATCTCGTTTTTTTGTTTTCTTAATATAGCCAAAAACCATTCTTTTTCAGGCAGTATTAGATTATCTCTTGCGACCAATGTTTCTGCAAATCCCTGAATACTACTATAGAATAATACAGAGAGTGTCAGAGGATCCCCTGGTCTAATTAACCCTAATTCTTGCCCCTGCTTTATATATGGAACACTCATCGTCTCAATATCATTCTCTTTCATCATTTGAACAGATCGGTTCGAAATATATTTTGCAGTTATGGCTACCGATCCCATGAAAACGAACATCCTTGTTGAAAAACTATTTTGTGTGATAACTGATAGAAAATACTCAACTTGTTTCTCGAAATAAGACATCGGAGAATCATTTTCTTCAACCTCTATTATGATATTTTCACATCCGATCTCCACCAATGCTTCATAGAGAGCGAGTTTATTTGGGAAATAGTGAAACATTAGACCTGAACTAATCCCTGCTTCTTTTGCAATTTTTCTAGTAGATGTTCCATGAAATCCATACTTAATAAAATGGTTTAATGCGATATCTAAAATCTGCCATTTTCTAGTCTCGTGCTGCTCTTCTTTCTTCGTAATTGATGCCTCCAATACTAATAAAACCTTAATATAGATTTTATATGATGTATAATCTATATTAAGCAACTGCTCAATATTTGTCAAGAAGAATATTAGGAGTATATGGTATAATATCCATAAATATAGATAAATATGTTGTTTTATCATGGAGTTGAAACAAATATTGAAATAAACAATGAAGGATTCAGAAAATGAAAAGGATCATCCTAATCGAGAACGAATTTGAACAATGCCAAAGG
>JAEZPG010000016.1 GCA_023413555.1 Bacillota bacterium
GAATGAAGCAGGGCGACAAAATCGTTAAGGTAGATGACAAGGATGTGACCGCATTCAGTGACGAGAATATGATCATCAGCATGATAAAGGGAAAGGAAAACACAAAGGTCAATATTACAGTTTACCGGCCCTCTGAGGATCGTTACGTGCAGTTTGACATTACCCGAAGGAGGATTAAGGCTTCCAACATAAAAAGCGAGATCATCGACGGCAATATCGGCTACATCAAGCTGGTTATGTTTGACAGTGAGATAGCAAGGTATTTTAGGAATGATCTCAACAGTATGATGAAAAAGGGTATAGAAGGTCTTATAATCGACCTTAGAGACAACCCGGGAGGATCTTACGAACAGGTCGTACAGATAGCTGACAGTCTTCTTCCTGAGGGTGTGATTGTTTATACGGAAGACAGGGAGGGCAAAAAGGACATCAAGAACTCCAACAGATCAAGTAATGATCTGCCGATTGTGCTGCTGATCAATGGAAACAGTGCAAGTGCCTCCGAAATACTGGCAGGTGCGGTCAAGGACCATGGGAGGGGCAAGCTTGTCGGGACCAGGACATTCGGGAAGGGACTGGTTCAGGAGCTTAAACTCCTAAAGGATGGCTCCGGGCTTAAGGTGACGATTTCCAGATATTTCACTCCGTCGGGAGTATGTATCCATGGAACAGGCATCAAACCTGACATAGAAGTGGATGTACTGGAAGAATACAAGAACTATCCTGTTTCGCAGATACCAAGGGACAGGGATATTCAGCTCAAGTCAGCTATTGAGGCGATGCTTGGTGAAATTAACTGAGTTCGATGTATAAATGGCGGATTTCTCCACAAAATACCTTTCAGAGTGTAAAATTAAGGACTGAGAGGTGTTGTGAATATGGAAAAGATGCAGGATGTACTTAAATTTGAAATTGCCAGAGAGCTGGGACTTGGGGAAAAGGTCCTGAAGTTAGGCTGGAAGAGCCTGTCGGCGAAGGAGACAGGTAAAATAGGAGGGCTTGTTTCCAAAAGAATGAAGGCGATGCAGGAAACAAAGCAGGAACAGATGTAAGCAATATATTTTCACAGAGTAATGGAGGCCGTATCAAATACGGCTTCTTTTTTTTCGGAAGCCGCCTTTTTGTCAGATCTGTCGTTTTGGGATAACATTATGAATAATCCAGCAGGTGTGGTAAAATTATTCCGTAAATATAAAAGCTAACAGCGGAGCTGTGCTTTAGCAAATGATCAAAGCTGAAATTTCGAAGTGAGGGTGATTACAATATACAGCGAATTCGCATATTATTACGACAGGCTGATGGGTGATGTGAACTATTCGCAATGGGCTGACTACCTGGTGAGCATATTTGAGAGATTCAATTGTCGACCAAAGCTGGCAGTTGATCTTGGATGCGGGACGGGCAGCTTCTGTCTTGAAATGGACAGGAGAGGCTATGAAATGATAGGGATAGACTCTTCAGCTGAAATGCTGAGCTGCGCACGGCAAAAAGCTCTTGATGCAGGTTCGGATATTCTCTTTCTGAATCAGGACATATCGGAATTCGAGCTGTATGGCACTGTTGATGTGATCACATGTCTTATGGACAGCTTGAATTATGTAACACTTAAAAATGATTTGAAGCGCATGATAAAATGGGTTCATAATTATCTGGAACCCAAAGGCCTGTTTGTGTTTGATATCAATTCACCATATAAGTTCGAGAATGTCCTGGCATCAAATGTCTTTTACGAAACAGCCGATGATGTGTCATATATATGGCAAAATACTTATGACAGGCGATCCGGGCTCTGCAGGTTCGATCTGACCTTCTTTGCCAAGGAAGGCGAACTCTACAAAAGATTCGACGAGGTGCACTATGAGAGAAATTATGCTGTCGGCGAATTAACTGAAATACTGGGCAATGCCGGAATGAAGGTGTTGGGGATCTACTCTGCATTCACTTTTAAGAGACCCGGCCCTAAAAGTGAACGCATCTTTTTTGTGTGCGAAAAACAAGGATAATATTACTTATATATTACTGAATATAAACATCGATATTGTGGTAATATAGAAGCACAATGATTTTATGGTAAACACCAGTCAAATAGTATTCAGATTATGTAATCTATTTGATTGACAAGCCATAAAGGAATGTGTTAAACTAATTAAGGTTTGGCAAAAAAGCACAAAGTGTGGTCAGATCCAAGTTAAATTCAGGAGGTTTTACGTAATGCAAAAAGGAAGAGTGAAATGGTTTAATGCTGAGAAGGGTTTCGGTTTTATCGAAAGAGATAACGGAAATGATGTTTTCGTTCATTTTTCAGCAATAACAATGGATGGGTTCAAGACCCTCGAAGAAGGCTGCGAAGTAGAGTTTGATGTGGTTGAGGGTGCTAAGGGACCCCAGGCTGCAAATGTCTCAAGGGTTATGTAATTAAAGTTTAAAAACTTTAACATAAATCTAGTCAGCAGACAAGAACCTCGATAGATAATATCGGGGTTCTTGATTCATATAACGAGGCTTTTTGTGTGGACATGACGAATATTTTCCGTCTTGCTGCAACACAGTAATGACCTGAACGCAAAGGAGACAAAATGGAAGACCATATTGTAAGGGCTACGGCAGCGGGAGG
>JAEZPG010000018.1 GCA_023413555.1 Bacillota bacterium
GAACTTCCTTACTGACTACATCTCCCTGGATGTTAACTCACTGACAAAGGTGGCTCCCAAAATCATAGCTGCTCCAATGATACCGGTAACCCCTAAGCCTTCCTGCAAAATGATGGCAGATAACAGAATAGCCACCAACGGATCAATATAGCTGAAAATAGCAACCGTCTGGGCATTTAATGCCTTCATGGAATCAAAATATAGGGCATAGGCTCCGCCAGTATGTACAACACCTACCAATACTAACAAAAGAATGACCTGCCAAGATATAGATGCCAGATCTAAGGACTGGGTCAAGAAGGTATATGGCAGAAGCACCAACGTAGACACCCCAAGCTGCATCACAGTTTTATCATAGGCAGAAATGTCATGTAGCTTTTTATTTAAAAGGATTACAGCGGCATAGAAAAAAGCGGCCCCTAATCCCAAAAAAATTCCCTTTAATTCAGTAATATCAGGAGTATCTGTCTCTAACACACCGGAGACAAACACCATGCCCCCTAAGGCCACCACAACACAAAGAAGTCTCTTCACTGTCAATTTCTCTCGTAACACCAGAGGAGAAAATATAATGACAAGTGCCGGTGCAAGATAGTAACATAGTGTAGCAGTTGCCACTGTTGTAAAATGATAGGCTTCAAATAACAGAATCCAGTTTACACCTATGGCAGTGCCAGATAGCAAGAGAATTATTCGATTCCTTTTAATCGCCTGAAAGGATAACTTTTGTCCGGTTGCTATCATTAAAAGTAGTAAAAAAAGTACACCAATCCCCCCTCTTGCCAAAGCCAGTATGCTGGAGGGAAGGGGAATATATCGTACAAAGATCCCTATGCTTCCGAAGATTCCCATTGAAGTGGTCAATTTTAATTTTTCAACACTGTTTTTACTCATACTGTTTACCAATCATTTCTCTTACTCGTTTCTTTACTCTCGGTTTGCCACCCATACACATATCTATTATACTAATAGATGGGCACAAATCAAGGTATTCCTTAACAGAGATTACATGGACTTTACTTCTCAACTCTTCCCCTCTATAAGGAATAACTGATCTTTTCTCACCAATGCAAGCTCTGGAAGTTTATCTCTTATGGATTATCAATCTAGTTGTATCTGTTATTATATACATTGTAACAAAAATTGCGGTTTAAATATAGTACATTTTGTTATTTATATAAGATTACTGCGTTTAAAGGAGTATATAAAAAGAACTGTAGTAAGTACAACATTCACTGCTAATACAAGGACATTCTCACAGGTCAGGGCAAAATGTTCCACCTTATCAATCATCTCACTCATCTGCCCTGTGTAGGTGAGCCAAGCAACTTTTTGGATGGTAGGATTAAACATGGATAGCATTGGGAGGAAGGAAACAAGCATCATAACAGGAACGGTTATGGAGGTTGCTGTCATCTGACTCTTGCACATAATTCCAATTAGAGCGCCAATTATAATAGAGATTACAATGCCAATCACCATAATCAGAATAAACCTAAGAAGAACCATTCCACTGTAGCCGCCTACAATAGCAAATATGAATACACCCAACATACAGATTCCTAGTATAAAGCTACCTACCCCCAGTAAGTACTCCATTGGTTTTACATTATGCATTAATAAGACTCTTAGAGTATCCTTCTCCTTTTCCTCAGAAATAATGGATGCCATAATACTGAGTGGAGCCATTCCAATATACATGGTTGCAAATATATTGACAAAATAATTTTTTGGCATATCTACCGTTTGCACAGAATTCTGCAAAATAATAACCATAATCGGCATAAGAATAAACTGAATTAGACTTTCTTTATGTCTAAGGGTATCTTTCATTTGCTTCCCAATAATCGTAGTTAAGTTGGTAAGACTCATTTATATTAACCCCCTTCCTGTCAGCTCCATGAACACCGTCTCTAGATTTGGCTCTGAGGAATGTATTGTTTGAATCATATTCATATCAAAATAACTTTTTATGAGATCTCCAGTTGCAGGTACATTTGGCAAAACTTTTATTTCCCCTGTTGTAAGGGTAAGCTGTAGTTGATTCTGGTGGTTGTATTTCTTGCATATCTCCTGGGGGGAACCATACTCTATCATATTCCCCTGATGAAGTAAGGCTACATGGTGACAAAGTTTCGTAGCCTCCTCCATATTATGAGTAGTCAGAAAGACGGTAGTCCCTCTTTTCTGCTGTTCTCTGATTAAACTATGGATTTGGGCTGCTGTTCCAGGATCCAGTCCACTGGTGGGCTCATCTAAGAATAGAATCTCTGGTTCTCCCATAATAGCTCTGGCAAACAGAAGTCTTTGTTTCATCCCTTTCGATAGCTTTGAAACCAAGGTTTGCTTGGCATCTGTTAATTCCACTTGCTCCAGTACCTGATCTACTATCTCTTTATCAATCCGATAAAACTTGGCAATCAGATTCAGATTATCAAAGCAGGATAACCGTCCATAAAGGCCAAAGTTGTCTAACATCAATCCCATCTTCCGATGTGTCATACTTTCTAAAGCTAATGTATCCTGCTGTAACAAAAGTGCCTTCCCAGAAGTCTGTCTTAGTTGACCGGTAAGAATCTGAATCATTGTGGTTTTCCCTGCTCCTGAAGGCCCTAAGAGGCCGAAGATCTCACCAGATGTAATCTTTCTTGAAATATGATTGAGTACCGGCTTTTCCCCATAAGAATGGGTTATGTCATTTAATTCTACTGCATACGTCATCTTGTTCCCTCATTTCTTCCTTTAATCGTCGTAAAGCCTCTTCCATCTTTCGATTCTCGGAACGTTCTTTGAAGATACTAACCACAATACTGATTATGGCACTAACTCCAAAACAGATAAAAAACATCAGCCAAGGCTTCCAATATCCTACCGGAAACCAGTCAAACAGAAAGATAAACAATACAATGATAGCAATAATAACGGAAAGCATCCCAAGAAGCCTACCTACACGACATAGTCTTTTAAAAACCAGATCTGTAAAAAAAAGAATTCTTGCTCCTAAAAACAGAATGGATAGCATAAGATATTGAAACATGGTAGTTAAGCCTATTGCCTCCGAACCATAGGAAAACATACTAGAGTACCCCTTTGCACTATCCCCAGATATAGAGTAAATTAAGATTAATATTACCATTATCATACCAAAATTAAAAAATACCTGCCCAATATAATCCCATATCGTCTTTTTCTCTTCCATCATCTCACCCCCAGCTTCTTTTTCAATTCATCTGCATACTGTCTGGATACCATAAGCTGTTCCCCATTTTCCATCGTTACTCTGATTCTTCGATCAAAATCAGCTTTTAGTGACTGTATATTTCGTAGCTGCAGGATACATGACTTACTAACTCGATAAAATCCATAATCCTCTAGTTGTTCCTCCAGCTCATATAAACGCAACGGGGATTCATAGATGTCTGAGATGGTATAAACAAATGTCTTTCTGTCTATGGCTTCCATGTAAATAATCTTTCCCACATCTAAAATGTGGGTTTCTTCGTCTCTTTTCACTAACAACTGCTTATCTAACATTCGAAGAGTAGCTAAAAGTTTCTCAATCTCCGGAGTAAGCCTGTTACAATTCACTTGAATTGTAGTTTCTTCTACTTGAGAATCCACTTTAATATGTATTTGCACCCTATCACCTCTCCTCTAAATCTCACCAAGCATACCAATATTGAACCATATTTTCAATCACCTGATACCTAAGTTCCCATATTCCCTACATAAAATGCCCCTACAGCATTATTTCTCAGTAGGGGCACTCTGTCTTAATATCGTTATTGTAAATAATAGTAATACTGGAAATACTATCGCTACTAACAGTCCAGTCTTAAGCTGACCATTAAAAAAACCTGATACAAAGCCTACAGCAGACGGGCCTCCAGAACAACCTAGGTCGCCGGCTAAGGCAAATAAGGCAAACATACCGGTTCCTCCTGTAGGAAATCGTTTTGCCGCCAGACTAAAGGTTCCCGGCCATAGAATACCTACAGACAGTCCGCACAACCCACAGCCTATTAAGGAAACAATCGGCCAAGGAGATAGACAAGATACCAAATAGCTAAGGATACATAAGATGCCACTTCCTGCCATGGCTACCATCAAATCAAGCTTTTCGCTGAACTTGGCATAAAGCACTCGACTAATGCCCATTAATACAGCAAAGAGGCAAGGTCCCGCTAGATCACCTACTGCCTTGGTCACTCCCAAGCCACTTTCAGCAAAAGCTGAAGCCCACTGGCTCATAGCAAGTTCACTGGCTCCGGCACATATCATAAGCAATACGAATACCCAGAAGATTCTCTTTCTTACCATAGTGGAAAGTGGTATTCCTTCTCCCTCCTCAACCAATGCTCGAATTGGAACAACAGTAAAATATATTGCATTAAGAAGCGGAATGAGAGCCCAGAAGCATGCCACCAACCTCCAGCGTGGCATACCGCCTACTTTGAAGAATATAGTTGACAGCAATATTACTAACACGGAGCCCCAACAATAAAAGGAGTGTAATAGGCTCATAGAACCGGCTTTATTCTCTGTTGGGCAGGCCTCCACAATGGGGCTTATTAGCACTTCTATTAATCCACCCCCAATGGCATAAAGTACTACAGCAATCAACATTCCAATATATGGATTAGCGAAAGCGTCAGGAAAGATTCCAAGACCTACTAACCCTAATGCAGCAAATATGTGGGCCATAACAATGGCTATGCGGTAGCCGATTCGATCAATAAACTTTGCAGATATCATATCAACGAATAGCTGCACCACAAAATTAACGGTGATTAACAGAGTAATCCGTTCCAGTGGAACGTCATAAGTAGATTGTAAGGTAAGAAACAGTAAAGGGGCAAAATTATTGACGATGGCCTGAGTGATATAGCCAAAATAACTTGCCACTAAAGTATGCTTATAATTAAGCATGCTATTTTCTCTCGAGTTATGTTGATTCATGTGTCCTCCACTATTGTATATTATCTATTTATCTAAAAGACATTAGGCTTCCTCTACACTGCCTGTAGCATCAAAAGACTTTGGATCATTCTCCTCTGCTTCCATAGCCTTATTTAAGGTGATTGTTATAGAATTATAGATGGTAATTTATTTCTTTAAGCTAGTATGTACAAGACTCTTTTTCTTCCAGGCTCCTGAGAAATATCGGACTACGCAGACAACAGCAGTGGTGACCCAGGTTGCACCTGTAGTAACCCATAATCCCCAATAGCCCAATTGCGGAATCTTTGTAAAAATAGATGCATATAACATTCGACACACTACTTCACAAAATCCATTTGCCATAGCAAAATTAGTATCGCCACTTCCATTTAACAATGCTCTTGGTATGTAAATCATACCTAGACCAAAGTAACATAGACTATTAATTCGAAGGGCCTGATAGGAAATATCGATGACATCTGGTTTTTTTACAAAAAGCCCTACAATTGGCTCGCCAAATAGATAAGCAATTGGCAAAATGCAAATACTAAAAATCAGAGCTATTATAGTTGATTGTCGAAATCCCTTTTTCACACGATCAATTTTACCTGCCCCCATATTCTGCCCGGAAAAGGTAGTCAGGGCCGCCGCCAAAGAGCCATACGGTTGCTGCACAATCCCTTCAATTTTATTGATAACGGTAAAAGCCGCCATAACCTTCTCTCCATAAGAATTGACATAGCCCTGCAATACCATACATGAAATGGCAATCATAGAGTTCTGTAAGGACACTGGAACTCCTATTTTAAAACATCGAATGATAATGTTTTTGTTAGGCTTAAGTTCCTTCTTATTTAAATGAAAATAAGAAACCTTTCTATAGGCATAAGTAAGACATAATATAGCCGAAATAATCTGTGCGATGACTGTTGCTAAGGCAACACCAAAGACTGCCATGTTAAAACATAAAACAAAGACTAGGTCTAACACTACATTCAAAATGCAGGAAATGATGAGAAAATACAAAGGTGTCTTGGAATCTCCAAGTGCACGGAGAATGGCAGCTACTCCATTGTAAATGGTGATACCAATGATTCCAAAACAAGTTGTCTGCATATATAGTATAGAATTGTCGATAATTTTATCTGGAGTTTTTAGTATTCGAAATACAAATGGGCAGAGGAAATAACCCAAAAGTGTAACCACTATAGCTGCAGTAACCAGTACGTAGAGGGAATTGGCTATGGTAACCCGGACATTACCCTCATCTTTTGCGCCAAAATACTGGGCAACAATAACTCCAATACCAATTGCAAGTCCTGAGCTTAAGGCAAAACTCAAGAAATTCATGGAGCTACAGTTACCTACTGCTGCTAGTTCATCGGCTCCGACATAGTTTCCTACAACAATTGAATCCACTACGTTATAAAATTGTTGAAAAAGATTCCCCACCAACAGAGGCAAAGCAAACTTTATAATGTGCTTAATTGGGCTTCCACTGGTCATATCTGTAATATTACTTCCATTCATTGAGTTTTCTCCCATCTGTGCATATAAAATACCATTGTATGTATTCTTTGCATTATAAACACTTTACTCTCCATTAACTAATTAAAGCTTGCGAGAAACTGCTCATTTTTTTACTTTAAATGAGCCAAGATAATTACATGCACTCTCTTGACCAAACCGAACTGTTTGAGTACACTAAATATATACAATTTCTATCTATATCTGTATATATAGTCAACTATTCATAGAACAATGGGGTGAAATGATGGAAATCAAAAATAATATCGAATATCTTAGTTTGGAAAATGGAATCCGGGTGATTACTCCTAAATTCTACCCTAGAAGTTTCCCTTTACACTGTCACCAATGTATAGAGATTGTTGCTTTGTTAGAAACTACAGGATCTCAGAAAAGTGTACTCATTCGTGTCAACCAAACCCTCTATCAATTGGAAACTGGGGATATTCTATTTATCTGGCCAGGAGAACTTCATGAGGTCATTGAAGCGGATACTACTTCACCAATGGCAGTTCAGTACGATACCTACTTAATTCAGAATTTAACGGAGTTTTCCCCGTATATCAATTTATTTCGATCTTTTCAGCACATCAGCAAGAATGAGATGCCTGAGCTTTCCAATTCTTTAATGATTCATTTACATAAAATGGCCTCTATTCAACAAGAATATGAAACCTTTTACAAGACTAAGTGTGTTATCTATTTAATAGAGATGTTTATGGCCTTTACTATCTATCTGAATAAAGACAATAATAGCAGCATTAAACATTCACGGACATTGAAAACCATGGATAAGATTAATGATGCCTGTAGCTATATGATTGCCCATTGTCAAAAGGAGCTGACATTAGAGACAGTCGCTAACTATGTAGGATTTAATGCCTGCTATTTTTCTCGTGTATTTAAAGAGGCCACCAGATTTCGCTTTGTAGAATATCTGATGCTTCAGAGGGTAAATGCTGCCCAGCTCCTTCTGACCAAATCAGATAAGACAATTACAGAAATCGCTTTTGCATCTGGCTTTAAAAGTATCTCCAGCTTCAATCGAGTGTTCAAACAGTACCGAGGCTGCAGTCCAAGAGAATACCGACAGGTCAATCAGGCCAATGATTGATAGAACTTAACTGCTCCATTACAATCCTTCTCATTGGCTTCTTAAAGAATTCCTGTATACACTTAGCCACTCCATCCTCGTCATTACTCCGAATAATGCCAGTTGCCACTTCTTTTAATGTATCTACTGCATTGGCCACAGCATAGGCTTCATCTGAAATTTCAAACATTGGAATGTCGTTAATGGCATCTCCGAAGGAAATTACATAATCAAAATTATATAATTCTTTGAGAATTTTAACCCCTTCTGCTTTGGTTGCCTTCCTCGGCATAATCTCACACCAATACTCTGTCCGGTTTAGTTCCTGTTGAATAGTGCAAGTATAGCGACTATCCTTAGATAGTATGTCATAAATAGGGGCTAGTTCTTCCGGTTCCCCAATACAGGTAAAATAAAATACATTGCCATCATAAAGTCCCTGCTTTTGTGGGAGCGGGCGAAGTCTTCTGTCCCCCTGTCTAAGACTAAGATAATGTTTCATTCCCTCATTTACCTTAGTTGTCACCCAGGACACCTTCTCCTCTTTATTCACAAAGCTGTATACCAGAGGATAAATATCGTGTGCTGTTAACAGCCTCTTCACATATTCTATTGCCTCCCTTGTAAAGCTATTGGAAGCCAGAATCTCCCCATTTGAGGCATCAAAAATAATTGTACCATTATAGGCAATAACGGGTATCTTGGTAGATAAGCCTTTTGTCACGATGGAGGCAGAGGAAAGGGATCTTGCTGTTGCATAGGTAAAATGTATCCCTTCTTCCACCAACTGATTTATAACTTTTAAGGTGTAAGGACTTATACTGCTATTGGAATTAAGTAAAGTTCCATCTAGATCTGTCACATAAAGTGTTTTCATAGAATTCTCCTACTATCAGAGAGCATTCATTTAGATTCTCTCCATTATCTCCCTTTTTACTTCTTCTCATTACATAGATGTTCCTTTCATCCAACACATTCTCTTATAAGAGCTACCATAAAACCGGTCAATATCCAGTTCTGGCTGAGCATGGCGTACAAAATCTACTTTTATCATGCCATATCTCCTCTAATGTGAATAAACTCGATCTTCTCAATATGTCTACATTCTACTTTACTTACCATATATAAGCAAGTGTAGCTTGTAATACAATTTTGCATATGATAGGACCAGCGCTAAGGCTTCACACTGAATATCCGATGGAGAATGGTAAGGCCCCTAGCTTTCAAATAGAGCAGATTAATCTACATCTAATCAAGAATGCTAGGGGCCGTCCTTGTGCGCAATATTGTCCTTATTCCCACCTAAAAAACCGGATGGCTATGGTTACACAAGCCGCCGCCAGAGCTGCCAAGATTCCCATAGGAAGCAGGATATTCTCTGATGGTAGCCCTAAGGTGGCTACTTTTAACACCTTAATACCTTGAGTAAGGGGCATAACATCCACCACCTTCTGCATAGCTTCAGGCATAATCTCATAAGGTAAAGTCGCACCAGAAAATATAAGCATTGGGAAATATAAGATACTTGCTAGAACCCCAGCCATTTTGGAATTTTTAGCAAGTCCGCCCACCAATAACCCAACAGAAAAAATGGAGCAAAGAACTAGAAACCACCCTAATAGGAATAAAAGGATGCTACCCTGAATTCGTAGGTTAAACGCAAATGTTGCTATAACAAATAAAGTAATCATGGATAGTAAGGAATAGATTATGTAAATTGTAATCTGAACAAATAGGAGTAAGCTAGGCTTCACAGGTGTCACTTTAAACCGCTTTAAAATATGCTTTCCCCGATAATCGGAAATTACTAATGGTAGCCCCATAACCCCACCGGCACAGATAGCGATGGTTACAAGCGCCCCGAAGGACTGTTCAATAAAGGTGTATTCTGATCCTTCAAAGGCTGGTTTATTACCATAAATAATACCTAATGCAATCAATACTACTACTGGCAGGATAATTGCAAAAATAATCATATCCATATTGCGAATCGAAAGTCTAAATTCGGTTTTTAACATTTCCTTATACGCCTTCATATTCAAATACCTCCTCATCACTATACCATAAATAGGCATCCTCTAATTTGTCGTAAGGACTTTGTTCAATAGCTTCCTTTACAGTTCCCATAAATACAACTTCTCCCTTTTTCAGGATGCAGATGGTGTCACATAATAATTCTACCTCATCCATAAAATGTGATGTTAACATGATGGTAATTCCCAGCTTCTTTAGTTCACCGATAATCTGCCAAACACCACGTCTTGCCCGTGTATCAAGACCTGTAGTCAACTCATCTAGAAACACTACCTCAGGGTTAGGAATCAACGCCAGGATAATAAACAACCTTTGCCTCTGTCCTCCGGAAAGATCTTTTACCATGGTCTTATGTTTATCTGAAATCCCAAACTTGATGAGTAAGGTTTGGTAATCCATGGGTTGTCTGTACAGAGATGCGGTAACCTTACAAAGCTCTTCCACTCGGATGTTGTCTTGATAATTAGCTTCCTGAAACTGAACTCCGACTCTTTCAAACAATTCTTTCCGATTCGCCTTGGGATCCATATCCAGAATAGATACTGTCCCGTTGTTCATAGCTTTTGTACCAAGCATACATTCAATGGTAGTACTTTTGCCGGCTCCATTGGCGCCTAACAGCCCAAATATCTTGCCTTTCTCAACAGTAAAGCTCAGATTATCCACTGCCTTTTTCTCTCCATAGAGTTTTGACAAATTCTTGACTACAATTGCTTCACTCATTATTATCCTCCTTATTATTGAAATAAGTTTCATCTAATTTCTTGCTGTATCAAAAGAATAACACCAAACAAAAGTCTGGTGTTATAATGGAGGGTTAAAAATATTTATTTTTCATAATATATAGCATTTGTAACATAGTTTGAGCATTTAGCTTTGCCTTACTAAGAGAGATAAGAAGCTTGTCACAGGCAGATATGATCTCATCCTCTTTCCTTGGTGTATTTAAGAGTTCCGTTATATTCCCTACAGAATCTTTATCTAGTTCATTCATAGCACGAAGAATGGCCGACAGGGAATAGTTTGCACATTTGAGGGACCGTATGATTTTCAACCTTCTAACCTCAGCGTCAGTATAGACCCGGTAACCATTTTCCTTACGCTTAACCTTAAGAAGTCCGTTCATCTCCCAATTTCTAAGGGTATCCATGGTAATTCCAAGCATTGTGGATACCTCTTTTCGCTTCAGGTTACTTTGGTTAAAAGAGGTTTCTCCATTAAGTAGTCTTGTTGCTATCTCAATGGCTTCATTGGCGTTATGTATTTCCTGATTTACGGAAGCTATATAGTCCATGGTTTCCTCAATTGCTTCCTCAAATCTACACTGGGCAGACAACTTTATGATGGAGATTGCCTTCTTTCGTAAACCGTTCTGTAGTACTTCAATCTGAAGTGCATACCTTGCCAATCTAAACTGAGCTACATGCAAGTCTGTATAAACACGGTAGCCATTTTGTTTTCGCTCCGGCTTGGTAATAAATTGTAATTCTTCATAAAGTCGAACTGTATTAGGATGTATACCAATACAGCGGGCTACTTGACTTGTTGTGTAAGTTTGCATAGAAACCTCCCCCCTTACACCCATTTTACAACCTTCTTCCACTCCTCCAATAGCTTCTCCAGACTGAAGGATGCGTTGGCCGGGCTGGTGCTAGGTAACTTAATAGCCTCCCAGCCAGTGATCTTTTTGCAGTATTTCTCATATAAGCTATAAGCCTTTCCTCCATTGCAATATATCTGCTTTATGTCTGCCTCTTTAAGAATCCTGCTGATATCATTGGGAATTACTGCTTTTATGCTACTATCAGCAGAGCCTTCAATCTCACAACTGGCAATAACGTCCCAAACTGCAATACAAGAGGAAAGAAGGAGATTACGCTTTTCTTCTATCGTAGTGGGCAGATCCCTTTTAAGAAGGATGGCTAACACCTTCCAGAAACGGTTCTGTGGATGTCCGTAGAAGAACTGGGTCTCCCTTGATTTTACGGAAGGAAAAGTACCCAGTATTAACACTTTGGAGAATTGATTATAGACAGGGCTGATTTCGTGGTTTATTCTGTCCATGACTTCACTTTCTTTCTACTTTGTCATATCTTCCTCTGATAAAGACTTTCGCAAATAGCGGGCTGTAATAGATTCACTATGATCTACCATTTCTCTAGGCGTACCGACAAACACAATCTGTCCACCGGCAGTTCCTCCATCTGGCCCAACATCGATAAGGTAATCTGCCTGTTTCATTACATCCAAGTTGTGTTCTATGATAATTACAGTATTACCATGCAGCACAAAGCTATCCAAAAGTGTCATGATATTCTTAATATCTGAGGCATGAAGGCCTGTTGTTGGTTCATCTAGGACATATATGTTGCCCTTCTTGTCCAGATATTTAGCAAGCTTCACACGTTGTCTCTCCCCGCCGGATAGAGTGGAGAGGGGCTGTCCTAAGGATAGATAAGAAAGACCTACCTCAATCATAGCCTTGATCTGCTTGGCTATCTTTCGATTATCTTTAAAGAAGTCAGCAGCTTCCTCAGCTGACATATTGAGAATATCTACTATATTCTTATCGTGATAGCTATAAGACAATGCTTCTTTACTGAATCTCATTCCTTCACAAGACTCACATACCGTGGTAACAGGGTCCATAAACACTAGTTCTGTCACAATAAAACCTTTTCCTTTACATATTGGACAAGCCCCTTTGCTGTTGAAGGAAAATAGAGAAGCATCTACATGATTTTCCTGTGCCATCAGTTTTCGAATCTCATCAAAGAAGCCTAAGAATGTAGCTGGGGTGGAACGACCTGTGGCAGTAACTGGTGACTGGTCTACTAAAACCACCTGCTCCTCGTATTCTTTGGCAAATATATCTCGAATCAGAGTACTTTTACCAGAACCGGCTACACCGGTGACTACAGTCAACACCCCCAACGGAATGTCCACAGACACCTCTTTTAAGTTATGTAGACTGGCACCCCGTACTGATAAGTATTCCTTTGGAACTCTAGGATTTTTCTTTATAGAGATTTGCGCTTTCATCGCATCTCCAGTTAAAGTAGCTGAAAGAAGCAGACTCTCATAACTACCTTGGAATAGAATCTGACCACCATTTTTACCTGCCAGAGGGCCAACATCAATGACTTCATCAGCAATGCTGATGACATCCTTGTCATGTTCCACCACCAATACAGAATTCCCCTTATCTCGAAGACTCTTTAAGAGCTTAGTCATGCGGTGAACATCTCGTGGATGCATGCCTGTGCTGGGCTCATCAAAGATATAAATCATGCCTGTTAAGGAACTTCCCATATAGCGAACCAGCTTCAACCTCTGAGCTTCTCCTCCTGACAAGGAGGAAGACTCTCTATTCATACTAAGATAAGGCAGACCTATGTCAATCATTCTCGTAAGAGATGCAACTAGACTATCTACAATGGTCTGTGCCCTTGAATCTCCTATGGTTTTTAACACTGTTACTAGTTCTGAAAATTCCATTTCGCACATCTGATCAATGCTATACCCTGCCACTTTACTGGAAAGAGCAGCTTGATTTAGCCTCTTCCCATGACAAAGAGGACACTTCTTTTGAGCAATTAACTCACTGGCTCTATTCTGCAGAGTATCACTTTTATCTGATAGATCTCTCTTTAGTAGCAGGCGGCTATATTGGTTATAAATTCCTTCTACTTTCTTACTAATTCGTTCTCCCCCTTTTTCTTCTGCCCCATATAAAAGGATATTACGTTCTCTGGTGGAATAATCCCTTAACTTTTTATCTGGATCAAAAAGGCCTGATTCAAGGTACTGCTGCAAATACCAGCTTCCTGGGCGAAAAAGAGTAGTGTCAATCATTCCGGTATGTAAGGATTCCTCTGGTTTAAGAAGTGCTTCCACGTTAAGCTCCGCCACATTGCCCAGACCGGAGCATTCAGGGCACATACCATTGGGATCATTAAAGGAAAAGTACGAGGCAGTTCCAATATAAGGTGTTCCAATACGGGAAAATAGGACACGAAGTGCAGAATACATCTCACTAATCGTTCCAACGGTGGATCTGGCATTGCCTCCTAAGGCGCTTTGATCAATTATAACAGAAGCGGATAGGTTCTCAATCAGATCCGCCTTAGGTTTTACGTATTTGGGAAGACGGCCCCTGATAAATGCTGAATAGGTCTCATTCATCTGTCGCTGACTCTCTGCTGCTATAGTGTCGAATACGATACTGGACTTTCCAGACCCAGATACCCCTGTAAATACTACAATTTTCTCTTTGGGTATGCGAAGCGACACATTCTTTAAATTATTTTGTGTCAGCCCGTGAATATTGATATATTCTTGATGTGGCATATTCATTCTCTCCTTCTCTATGCAATATTATTATTCTAATGCTGTACAGAGTTGTTTTCTCGACTTTTTCTGCCCAATTTTGTCTGTATATTAAAAAAGCGGTCCTCGGACTAGCCGGCAACCACTTTCATTATGTTTCTACATTAGCTACAGTAGTAGCTGTTTCACATTACTATAATCATAACTTGTACTATTGGGATTGTCAAGCTTAATCCCCCCTTTTTCCCCATGTATATACATTTTATGTATATACACTAAGAGTTTTTCATCTGAGATGGAACATCCTAATTATTCTAAAGCTTTCCTCTTAACTATATTATTAATGGCTGCAAGTACACTTTCTTTTGCCCTGTCGCTACAGTAAATTCTAACGTTCGACTATTCTCTCCTCCAATTTCTACAGCCTGAAACCTTATTCCACTACTATTCAGTATCATTGTTACCATTTGCACATTTCTAGCTCCAATTTGAAAATAATCATTTTTTCTTGCAGAACCGGCACCTCCAAATAATTCGATTTGAAGATTTTCTTTTCGACAGCCATACTCCATGCACATTTTTTGAATTAACATTGGAACTGCGATATTAGCATAATAACAAGGATGCTCTGGATTATATAAAGAATATTTCGTTGAATCAGGTAATGCAATGTGTACCATGCCTGCTGTCCTTGTGATAGGACAATAGGCTGTGACTGCTACACATGATGCCAAGGCATAAGTCTTAATCACATCATGGGGACGATTTGCTATGGCTATATCCCCAATTCCAACAATATGTTCCATACTTCACCCTCTTAACATTTCATTTAGTAATGGAGGAATCCCATCTAGTGACGATTGCTTTTCAATGGCTCCTATTTCATAGGCCACTTTTGGCATTCCATAAACCACAGCAGATTCTTCATCCTGGCCAATCGTTCTTGCTCCTTGTCGTCTCATTGATAATAATCCTTTTGCACCATCAGACCCCATACCGGTTAATAAAATCCCAATGGCTGAGTTTTTCGCTTCTTTTGCAACAGATTCAAACAAAACGTCTACACTTGGGCAATGTCCATTTACTCGTTCGCTCTGAAAGCATTCCACTTGATATTGATCTCCCACTTTTTTTATTCTCATATGCTGATTGCCAGGGGCAATTAATACTTTCCCAGGTTCAACACGATCTCCTGTCACGGCTTCCTTCACATGAAAGGATGTACTTTGATTTAGACTCTCTGCAAACATAGCAGAAAAAACTGGCGGTATATGTTGTACAACAACAATGCCTGGGATACTGGCCGACATCATCTGTAATATATGAGTGATTGCCTGGGTCCCACCTGTAGAGGAGCCAATGGCAATTATTTGATAGGTATGATTTTTTTCAACACCAGCATCCTTTATCACAGGTTTTTGGTTATTTTGTCTCTTCCATTGTGATACATTGACTAGGGAAGCAATTTTTACTTTTATTGATAGTTCTGTGAGGAAGGTCTCCACTGATTGTACTGCTTGTATCTGTGGTTTTTGTATATAATCTATAGCTCCTGAATTCATAACGTCAACTTCATTCCTACTCATAGAACTTACAATAACCACAGGAATTGGAAATTGTGGCATTAACTTGCTTACAAATTCAAGTCCACTCATTTTCGGCATTTCTATATCACAGGTTAGAACATCAGGTTTCAATTGAAGTATTTTATCTCGTGCCTCATAGGGATCTGATGCCATGCCAACAACCTCAAGTGAAGGGTCTGAAGCAAGCCCTTTTGCAATGAGTTGCTGAAACAGTTTACTGTCATCAATCACTAACACTCTGACTTTCTTCATACTCTATTCCTTCCTGTAAACAGCAGGCATTACATATTTATAATCTGTTGTTTCACGGTTTAATGACTCCGAGTGTCCAATGAATAAGTATCCTCCTGGTTCTGTCATCTGATAAAACTTATTTATCAGCTCCTCTTTTGTTTTGTTATCAAAATATATCATCACATTTCTGCAAAATATTACATGAAAACGTCTTTTAAATGGAAAAGAGGTATCCATTAAATTGAACTTCTTAAATACAATATTTCTTTTAATCTCCTCATTTACTTCATATTCATCATACCCCACCTGATGAAAATAATTTATTTTCCATTGTAAAGGTAATTGGGCTATCTCTGATGCACTATAGACACCTCCAATTGCCTTACTCAATACCTTTTGAGAAATATCGGTTGCTAGAAGCTGAGTGTCCCAAAGATGCATACTACTTTCAAAATAGTCCTGTATTATCATAGACAATGTGTATGGCTCCTGCCCATAGGAACAACCTGCGCTCCAGATTCTAAGGTCATAATCAGGGATAGTGTTTTTTAAATACGGAAGAACAGCATCGCCAAAGTACTTAAAATGCTCTGCTTCTCTCATAAAGAAAGTGTGATTGGTAGTAATCTTATCAATCAGCTCTGTCACTGCTTGACCGGAATGATCAGAAACCACATAGTCATAGTAATCAGAATAATTACGAATATGCTTTGTTTCAAGCAAATTGCTTAATCTTCCGGTCATTAATAACATCTTTTTTTCTGTAAGATGTATCCCATAATTCTGATGAATGTAGGAAGCTAATTTATCAAACTCTTTTTCTGTGATACTTAGCATATACCCATTTTATCTCCTCTTAATATTTTCCAAACTCAGAATCATTTAATATGATCTTAGTGTCCGGTGTCTGGCTCAAATAATCCTTGGCCTCTACTTGCTCTTTTTGACTTTTCTCAGTCATATCTTCTAGCACCTTTAGTATCTCTGGGCTTAACTCACTATATCTATTATTGGCTCTAATTTCTTTCTTTAATTTAAACTGGTCAACAGCTTCTTTCAACAATACAGCTTGACTTGAGAGTTCTTCACTTGCTGCAGCTCCTTCTTCTGAGGTTGCTGAATTGGTCTGAACCACCTGGGATACCTGCATAATTCCTTGATTAACCTGTGTAATTCCAGAGGCTTGTTCATTGGATGCAATAGCAATGTCACCTACTAATGAAGATGCTTTTGTAATATCCTCCACAATCTTATTTAATGCATCGGCAGTTTCATTGGCAATCTGAGTTCCTGCCACCACTTTGCCTATGGAACCTTCGATTAAATCTGTGGTCTCCTTGGCTGCATTAGCAGATCTTGCGGCAAGGTTACGCACTTCTTCTGCTACCACGGCAAAACCTTTTCCATGCTGTCCAGCTCTGGCTGCTTCTACAGCGGCATTCAATGCAAGAATGTTGGTCTGAAATGCAATTTCGTCAATTACCTTTATAATTTTGGAGATGTTAGTTGAAGAAAGGTTAATCTCATCCATTGCCTTTTGCATTTCTTTCATACGCTCATTACCTTTGGCTGCATTCTCTTGCGTCAACTTAGCAAGTTCACTAGCCTGATCTGCATTCTGCGCATTGAGCTTAGTCTGAGAAGAGATTTCTTCCAAAGAAGTGGTCAGCTGCTCAATCGAGCTGGCCTGCTCGGTAGCCCCCTGAGACAATGCAATACTGGAATCAGATACCTGCTTAGATCCAGCAGCAACCTGTTCAGCAGCATGAGCAATATTACTAAGTACTTCGTTGTTCTTCTGTACCATTTCCTTGAGTTTTTTATTCAACAAATCTTGTTCTGAACGAACTTCAATGTCCATTGTCAGATCTCCATCTGCAATTCTCTCTACAATGATTGCCTGTTCACGAATACTATCTACCATATCCTTCATAGCCCTAGCAAGCAATCCCATCTCATTATTTCTTTCAACATCAACCTCTACAGCGACATCGCCTTTTGATATTTTCTTTGCTACCTCTATGGACTTATAAATTGGTTTCGTTATACCCCTTGCTATAATAAGTCCCATTGTAACTGCTAATACCATTCCTATTGCAATAATTACAAACATGTTTAAAATAGCATTAGTTGCATGTTTCTCATTAGTACTCGCTTTTTCTTTCGCTGTATCTACATCATATTGTCTTAAATTATCAAATGCAGACTGCAATGCGTCAGATAAATTCTGTAACTCCCCAACATATGTAACTTTTACACTATCATAATCATTTGCTTTCAACTGACTCTGTAATTTAGTCAATGTATTACTAAATTTTTCCCAATTAGCTTTTACTACTGTTAATAACTCAATATCTTTTTGATCCTCTACACAATTTTTTTCATAGCTCTCCAAATATGACTTTCCTTCATTCATCAAAACATTCATTTTGGTGATAGACTGCTCTTTCGTAGAATCTTCGAGAACTACCGAGGCTACACCCACTCTAACTCTCTGATATTTTATTGCAGCCTGAGCAATATAATCTACTCCACATGTATTCTTTTTATATAGTTCTGTACCTTCCTGATTAATCTTTCTTATAAAATATACACCAGTTACTCCAACTACTCCTGAAATAATTGCAACCATAATAAATGATATTACTAACTTAACTCCAATTTTTACAAACCTTTTACTCCTCATGTTGTTATCCTCCTTGATGTATGTCTTTTAAAATCCCTTTTTAATCTCTTCTATCTCCATCTCTGAAAATAAAGTCTCACAATCCAATAGCAATTTAACGTCATTTCCCACTTTACCTATATTCTTAATGTATCTGTTCTGTGGCTCCTTGCCCATTCTTGGTGGCTCAACAATGTTCTCCTCACCTATAGTTAACACCTCTGATACGCTATCAACGATTAATCCAATAGAGATCTCCTCAATATCAACTACAATAATACAAGTTCGATCGTTATACTCTCTGAACTCTTTTTTAAATCTTAACCTTACATCCATTACAGGGATAATCTTTCCTCTTAAATTAATAATACCTCTTATGTATTCTGGAAGCTCCGGTAATTCTGTAATCGCTTGAATTCCAATAATCTCTGTTACATACATGATTTCAATACCATATGCCTCTTTACCAAGTGAAAATGTTAGATATCTCCCCTTTTGTGTATCCTCCTCTAGAAGAGTGTTTTCTAATTCTGTCATTCAATCATCTCCTTCTTTTATGTATTTAATAACCCTGCTACATCTACTATCAGGCTTATACTACCGTCTCCTAGTAAGGTGCAACCTGTTAATCCTTTCATTTTTTTAGTTCTGATGATATATTCCGGCAGTGCTTTTACAACTACCTGTTGTTGGCCAAGCAATGTATCTGCAAATAGGCAACTGGTTTTCTCATCTTGTTCAATCATGATCATAATCCCCTGTTGGAAATCATCTTGGGAGTTTTTAACTCCAAAGAATTCATTTAGTCTACAAATAGGATAACACTGTCCTCTTACCATAATCATCTCATTTCCAGCTGTATCCACCACTATCTGGTTCTGACTAGCTCTAAAAAACTCCTTTACCGAAGCAGTTGGAATAGTATAATTCGCCTCCCCTACCTTAATATTCATTCCATCTATTATGGCTAGCGTAAGTGGAATTTTCATTGTGAAAGTGGAACCTTTCCCTTTTTCACTATCTAAAAACACAGTTCCTCCAACCTCTTCCACATTTTTGGTTACAACATCCATGCCTACTCCCCTGCCAGAGAATTCAGAAACAGTTTCTTTGGTGGAGAAACCAGGCATAAAAGTAAGATTATAGATTTCCCGATCTGTCATTTCGTCTGGATTCCTAGTTAAGATTTGACTTTTTATTGCTTTCTCTAAAATGCCCTTTTTATCCAAGCCTCTTCCATCATCCTTAACGCTAATCAAAACATCTCCACCTATATTCTTTGCCTCAATGGTTACTATCCCCTGTGAAGGTTTTCCTGCTTCTATTCGTTCCTCAGGCATTTCAATTCCATGATCTAAGGCATTACGCACCAGATGCATTAAAGGGAACGATATATGCTCAATAATATTCTTATCAACTTCTGTATCTCCCCCATGTATTACTATTTCAACATTTTTTCCTAATTTCTTACACATATCTCTATTAATTCGATGCATTTTATGGAAAGTTGCAGCTAAAGGAACCATTCGAATCGACATAACAGCGTCCTGTATCTCGTTAGTAATTTTGTTTAGTTGTCTTGCTGACTTGCTGAAGCTCTCAAGTTGCAAACCTTGTAGATCTGGATTTTGTGTTACCATAGCCTCAGCTGTTACCATTTCTCCAACCAAATCCATTAATATATCCAATTTATTTACACTGACACTGATCATACTTTGATGATTAGTGGTGGATTGTGGCTTATCCTTCTGTTCATTTTCTATATTCGCCTTACTGGTACTATCCTCTGTCTCTATAGCGCTGGGACGTTCTTCCTGTAACAGTTCTACTGATTTTACAAAGGGTTCTGAAGAAAATATGTGGTGCAACTCCTCATAACTTTTTTCACTAGTAAATAGTAATGAGAATCCTTCTTTACGAATAATTTTGGCACTTTCTGGATCATCAGTAACATTCTCAGGACTATGTTCGCAGTAATTAACCACATTCTGTATTGTAAGTAGCAAGGAAAAGGCACGTATATCCTCCATACCACAATCGTCATCAAAGAAAATCAACCCCCGATACTGATTTTCCCTTTGTATACTATCATTTTTTAAAGTTTCTAGGTAATTGGCAATCCGCTCCATCAATGCTTCATTATTACCATCAAGTTCCTTACCCTCACCGACTTTATCCAATTCACTCTTTATAAAATCGATACATGTAAGAATTAGGTCTGTTAACGTGGTGTAGTCCACGTTGCCTGGCATCTCTTCTCGGATATAAAAAAATAGATCTTCCATAGCATGGGCCAAATTAGAGATTTCGTCAAACATCATCATTGCTGAAGACCCTTTTATTGTGTGCATAATTCGAAATATCTCATTGATTATCTCATGAGTATATGTATTTTCCTTTTCATTTGTAATAATCAATTCCTCTAACTGTTCCGTTAGTTGTGTAGTCTCAAATAGATAGGCATCTATCAAAAGTTCTTTCATATTATTACGACCTCTTCTCCATTTAAGTATCGATTCTAGTATTAGCTATACATTCATAAGTACTTTTACTACATGTTCCTCCTTAAATGGCTTAATAATAAATGATTTGGCACCATTAATAACTGCCTCTCGTACCATTGTCTCTTGCCCCATAGCAGATATCATAATTACAGTTGCTGTTGGGTCTACCTTTCTTATCTCTTTTAATGCTTCTGTGCCTGTTAGATTAGGCATAGTAATATCCATTGTTACAATGTCAGGAGACAACTCCTTATATTTTGTAATAGCTTCTAGCCCATCCCCCGCTTCACCTACCACTTCAAAACCATTCTTCTCTAGCATTAATCTTAAAGTTGTTCTCATAAACGTGGCATCATCTACTATTAATATTTTCTTCATCTGACCATCTCCTTTTCTATATAACTTCCCTATTTGTTAGTATGTACCCCTCATGGAGTGTTTTTATTTGACAAATATTTAACATACTATCCTAACATACATATAAGTAATAAGAAGCTAAACGCTCATACCTTATACGAGACATTCAGCTTCTTCTTGTGAGGTAAGAATATAATTCTACTAAGGCAGGCACCAATAACACTTGATGCTACCATATTATGCTCTTATTAATCAGTAAGAAATTGCATATCACAAAATCTGCTTTCTTCACAACTACCGAATTCATAGATCGGTAAAATAGCGAAAGATATGTCGAGCGATATCTTAGTTTCATAAGTGACATGGGTTAAAAGTGTATAAAGTAGCGTTTCGTTTACAAGTATTTAATTATCAATTTAATATACTGTATTACCCCTAAAACCAGATAGTTTTTAATTCCCAATACTAACTTATTGACAAAGTATACTATATGAATTCCTATTTTGCAACAATATTAAGAATTATTTGTAATTTATTAATAATATTAAGGATATTATACAATATATGTACAATTGAAGCTGTAGTTATCTGTCTTATATTGTTTATTATCGGATATAAATGTTAAAACCTTAACCATTGTATTGTTTTTTATTTAGTATTGCTTCCTTCTTCGTGGGGAGAGACATACATCAATATTCAATTCAATGTAAATAGAGAAATAACAAACCACTCTTCCCTCGCAGGAAGAGACTACAGAACAGGGAATTGCTACGGAATCAACAAACATTTCAATCCACTCTTCCCTCGCAGGAAGAGACTACAAGGCAATTGCAATCAGACCTTGCCGAGACAATTTCAATCCACTCTTCCCTCGCAGGAAGAGACGAACTGTAAATTATTTTGATATGAGTAGAAAAGGAATTTCAATCCACTCTTCCCTCGCAGGAAGAGACACCCCCATTGTGTCGCTCGATATTCCGTTAAACTTATTTCAATCCACTCTTCCCTCGCAGGAAGAGACAGATACACTTAATACACAATGTGAAAACTTAGCGATTTCAATCCACTCTTCCCTCGCAGGAAGAGACTTAAAGCACCAAGGGACATTAAAGACATATTTGAGATTTCAATCCACTCTTCCCTCGCAGGAAGAGACTACCCACATGGATAAAGCTTCAGAGGCAGCAGAATTTCAATCCACTCTTCCCTCGCAGGAAGAGACTAAACCAAACATGAAAACAGAAAGGATGATGTTATTATTTCAATCCACTCTTCCCTCGCAGGAAGAGACCAAATCTACTTACAGACACTAGCCTTGCAACAGCGATTTCAATCCACTCTTCCCTCGCAGGAAGAGACCTTTGCTTTATTAAGTGCTTCCTCTGATTCTTCCATTTCAATCCACTCTTCCCTCGCAGGAAGAGACGCAATAAAAACGAAAATATATAAAGATCTAAAATTATTTCAATCCACTCTTCCCTCGCAGGAAGAGACGTTATTACATTTGATGGTAGTGCGGACGAAAACTGATTTCAATCCACTCTTCCCTCGCAGGAAGAGACTTGGTGTACATGTATGACAGGGATAAAAAGCTAATTTCAATCCACTCTTCCCTCGCAGGAAGAGACTTATCACTTCTATGTATACAGGTGCAGCATACGATATTTCAATCCACTCTTCCCTCGCAGGAAGAGACTGGTAATATCATGTTTGATTATCCAAATTTACAGAATATTTCAATCCACTCTTCCCTCGCAGGAAGAGACTATTACAGAAGGTACAACCCCAACTAGTTCAATGATTTCAATCCACTCTTCCCTCGCAGGAAGAGACCCACAGAAGCGGTAAAACTAGATGTAGCAACAGAATTTCAATCCACTCTTCCCTCGCAGGAAGAGACAATCATGTTGGGACGAAGCTATATTTACAAGACAATTTCAATCCACTCTTCCCTCGCAGGAAGAGACTCCTCAGTGTGCATGGGCTAGTGATTCTTACAAAATTTCAATCCACTCTTCCCTCGCAGGAAGAGACCTTGTAGAAAATCTAACTGATACTCTCTCAGATTTAATTTCAATCCACTCTTCCCTCGCAGGAAGAGACATACAATGATTGTTACAAAAAGGCGGATAAACTAAAATTTCAATCCACTCTTCCCTCGCAGGAAGAGACTCTGCCTGAGGCACTTCTTGATATCATAGCATTGATTTCAATCCACTCTTCCCTCGCAGGAAGAGACAAGTCACGGATGTAGGATATTTTGTTACACAAACAATTTCAATCCACTCTTCCCTCGCAGGAAGAGACCAGTAGAGACAGAGCCAATGTACCTCACGGAGTACATTTCAATCCACTCTTCCCTCGCAGGAAGAGACGAAGCTGTTAGCCCTTGCTTGTACAGATTATTCATATTTCAATCCACTCTTCCCTCGCAGGAAGAGACCAGATTGGTTTAAGAACATGGCAGCATATGGTTTTATTTCAATCCACTCTTCCCTCGCAGGAAGAGACAGTATAACTGCATAACAATTCTTTAAAAAACTCTAAGATATATACAAAATAAACAATAAATTTGAATACCATCCAAGATATGTACCCCATATCGATGCTAAACAACAAAATATTTGGTGCGAAATAACTAGTATTTTTATGATAGCTTCACTATCGCACTACACTATCAAAGTTCCATCTGGATCATATGATGTTTTAGCACCAAGATGTTCTATTTTGGTATGATATTTGTTCCCAAGTAAGTAAAATCGTAGGCTATCCTTATCTTCATTTATTAAATTTGAAAGAGCATTTTTCAGTAAAAGATACTGAGAAGCATCCACCATACACTCAAAAACAGAATTTTGAACACGCTGCCCATAATTTGTGCACACTTTTGCCACTTTACGTAAGCGTTTTTTCCCAGCTGCATCAACTGCCGATACATCATATGTAACTAAAACTAGCATACATCATCTCCTACTTCCATAAAAATGGAGGATATTCTTCCAGATCCCCGCGAATCGTCCTGGCTAATAACAATGCCTGAACATATGGAACCAATCCCCATTCAATCTTTTCTTTTAAAAATGGATGAGTTAATTGTTCTTTCTTTTTTATTTGCCAAGCGTTAAAGAACTGTTTTCTCCCTTGTTCATTCAAAAGTACTGCATCATCATTATTTCTTTCAAAATGGCTGCCTTGAATCACCTTTGTATTTATTAATGTTAATACAAACCGATCAGACAAAACAGCCCTTAATTCCTCTATTAAATCTAGAGCCAAAGATTTACGACCTGGTCTATCTCTATGCATAAATCCAACATAAGGATCTAAGCCAACACTCATTAATGCATTACTACACTCATTAGCCAAGATTGTATATGAGAACGACAGTAATGCATTTACCTTATCTTTAGGTGGTCTTCTATTTCTTACCTTGAAAAGGAATTCATCTTTTTGATTAATGATTAATTCATTAAATACACCAAAATATCGGGTTGCAAGCTGTCCTTCAACCCCTCTTAAGTCATCTAGTGAAATACAACTCTTCACTCTTTGCAGACCATCTTTTAGCTCTAAAGATATACTTTTTATTCTCTCACAATCAACTCGATATGGATAATCCCTCGCTGTCCTTTCAAGGCTCCATCGGCAATTGTAAACTTTACCTAAAATCATATTTCTAGCATATGCAATACTTGTATTTTCATTATCCGATATTCTGTATTGTTCCTTACGTAACAATACATTCCCATATTCTTTTCCAATACATCTTGTTAAGAATTTGCCTTGTGGAGAAAAAAAATGCTAAACCAATATTCTTTTCTCCACAGGCACCCATAAATGCTGGAGAAGCTCCTTTATAGGAAAAAGAAAGTATATTTTCCAATGTATGTAATGGAAATCGAGCCACCGTCTGATTTTCATTCACGACCACTACATTCTCACCATCAAGAGTCAGATAGTTATTTCTGATAAAATATATAATGTATTTAGTAGTTTTCTCATTACTCATCTCCAACATTTATATTTTCTTCTATATATTTCTTAACATCTGTATTTTTTAATAATTTAGGAAGACATAAGTTTTTTAAAGAACATGCATTACATTTTTTAGTTGTCTTCACCTTAGGTGTATGACCTTTTATAAACATCTGATGCATTTCTTCAGCCATCTTATAAACTCTATTTCTTAGTTCATCAGTAAATTGAACCCTTGTCCTCCGTTTATTTTCACCATAATACAAACTTCCCTCATGAATCTTAGTTAAAAACATCTCCTCCAGACATATAGCTTGTGCGCACAATTGAACATTATCTTCACAACCTTCTTTTGGAAGCCCCTTCTTATATTCCACTGGATAAATTGACCATGTACCTGGGTATTTATTAATCGTAATACCTTCACTATATGAATGAAATTCTACAATATCGCACTGGCCTGATAGACCTAATCGGCGTGAAGCTATTCTTAGTCCTCGTGCTATAACAATGCTTCCTCTCTTTTCCATATTATTATCATGTGCACGATTATGAAATAGTTCACCAGCAGTTGTTCTATAATTTTCTTCCCACTGCTGCTCTATATGAATTAAAGACCACTGTCGCCTGCAAAATGCAAAATGTTGGATCCCAGAAAGCATGAGATAGTCATCTTCCTTATATTCCATCAATAACCTCAGGCTCCAACCCTTCTAAAGATTCTATCCTAACATCATAATCTTCAAATGAAGTAGGAATAGAAACATTGTCTTTTAGTGTAACAATCAAGGAATTATGTACCTTAGCAGAAGAGTATTGTCCACATTTGTTGTTATGCTTCCACCAATAGACTTTAATAACCTCCATACTTCCATCTGGGCGTGCTGAAGATGAGTCATTAGTAAATAGGGTTCTAAGACTCTCCTTTATCTTCTCCGCATCCGCTTCTGAAAACCCAGTTTTTTCTGCTAATTGAACATTAATAGAGCCTTTTATTCTATACAATCCAAATTCCACCATATGTTTTGATCCCATTGTATCTGAACCCTTTTTATCACCATCTTCTCCATTAACACTCTTAGTAATCTGCATACTATTAATATCTATAGTAGATATACTTAATGCTTGATGAATAGAAACCGGCCCCCTTACCCCAACAGAAACTCCTTCCTTTCCTTTTTCCTTTGCCTTAAAAGCAAATACTTGTCCAAATGCACGTACATCGAACCAAGTGATACAGGCCTTGTTAGCATAATCATCATTTGAAACATAATCAGTAATGTTCTTCGTTGCTCTGTCATTTAAACTAGTACATCCATCATCGCACCTATCATTTGATTGAACAAATATCTTTTCTCCAGCATCCTGCAAACGATTTCGTAATTTTCTCTTAATACAAACATCTGATATTTCACCTATTCCTGAATAGGTAGTTCTAGGCCTATTTCCATTCAATGGATCACCATTTGGATTAGCATTATTCACTGTTACCAAGACTGTAAAATCGATTTTGTTTTGTAAAACTCCCATAATTAATTCCTCCCTAATCTTCCATTGCATTGTTCAATTTTTCATTTTTTGACTTCATTAATTCTGCTCTCTGTAAATAATAACCCAACAGGTATTCTTCATCTAGTGCCTTATTTAATACATTTTTATCCTCATCTTTGATTTGAACCATGATCTCACTGATTAGGTTTTTATAAAACGTTCTACTAGATACCGACACTCGTTCAAAATATGGCTTAAGTGCATTCTCTATAATCATCCATGTATGCATAGGATGATTCACAAAGGCTGTTTGCAAGCGCATTGCATTAGGCTCACGTGTCTCATCACTTCGGTATGTAATACGCTCTACAGACTCAGCAATGGCCAGCAATCTACCAAATAGGTAGCTTCGATTTTGATTGTTCCTATTTAACTCCATAATTTCATCCCTTCCCTCATAATCTCTTTTTTCTTTCTTTATAACCGCACATGCTGTACTAAGTATTTGCTCATATATCCCCTTTGAATAGGCCTGTGGAAGAGAAGCTCTGTTTACCAATTCTCGAACAATATTCCTCGGTATAGGGCGATTATCAATCATACATTCTATTAACCGCTGTGTTTCCCCCTTAAGTACCTTATCATTGACTATAAGTGATTTATAACCATTTTCTGTTCCAGTAGAATCCATATCTCGTTCAACCCCAAAAGCATACTCTACTATTCTTGTAGTCAAAGGTGTCCGAATCTCTTTTGTAGGTTTCTCACCCTTTTTATACTTAGGATAAAACCAATTCAAAGAATTGTACCAAGCTTCAATTCTTTGGTAAAAATCTGAAGCCTGCAACTCATTATAATAAGTAATAGACAGCCTACCAGTTGTGGCTGCATCTAAACTCATGACAATGATATCATCGCTATCCTTTAACTCCCCTCTCCAACCAGCAAAAGTCTTGAGTAATTTTCTCTTATACTCTGGAGCTGTATGTGCAATCTCTTCTCTTTCGTCCTTTATATCAAATGGATAACGAAATACATTTAATGTCTTTTTCCCCTTAGGGTTCCAACATATAAAGGTTCGTTTATCAGATGCACCCAGCATAACTCCTTGATTTGCTGCTAGCCAACGCAGTGCATTATGGGCTTTTTGAGTTGCTTCATAACTAACTGCGTAGGCTTCTTCTGACTGACGAAACCGTCCTCTGAACGTAAAACCTATAGTATCATTGGCTGAGATTATCTTTGCTCCATAACTAGCTGCTACAATCCCTTTTGGGTGAATTGTTGCACTTGTTTTTAACTTTCCAGACAAATAACATATATCCTTTTTCCCTGGAAGATTGTCCAAATAGTAATTTGTGTAACAATCCAATAAGGACTTATCCTGCCATACTGCATCTGGTTCTGTAGTATTTTCTTCATATACAATAAACCGGACTAAAACCTTCTCATACGAATTACCACCTATTTTCTTGTTTGTTAGATATCCATCCTCACATTCCACAAGCCCAACTTTTATTAAATCACTAACCATAGTAGAATCTTTTACATATTGGTAAATTGCTTTTAGTTTAGAATGCGTATAGTTTGATTCCACCCAATCATGTAATGACCTTATATATTCTTTGTATTTCTCTTTCGCTCTTCTTCTTTCTTTTTCCTCCTGAATATAAGATGCATAATCCCCTGCTATATAAGACAAAGTATCACACAATGCATGAGGTGCAATTCCGCTGGCACGTCCCGCAGAATCCTCTGTCACTGGTATCAAGGTTCTTCCACCTTCTTTATCTACCTCTCGAGCAGTTATAAACTCCCCTAGTTCACTTAACGTTATCTCGATTTGTGCAGTTGCTACCATATGAGCCACTAAGGATAATGGATTTTCATCACCTGGTCTACCCGCTAAAGCTACATTGTTTTCATAGGTTTCATACAATTTCTGCATCCAAGCCATTACTTCACCTCCTCAAACTCTCCGATTCCTGAAAAATTGTTATTTTCAATACCAAATTGCTTAACATTCATTTCCCTAGTTGGTCTTTGAATACACTGATCTGGTTTATCAAATTGTATAATCCCATTTCTCATTACAGCATGCCACAGACGAATTGTCATTTTCCCTTGTGTCTCCTCTGAGTAAGCTTCATCTGCATAGGTAATTCCATGATACATAATACCGAAGTCCAATTCTGGTGTACGATCATAAAAACCTGTTCCTTCTCCGAATTTGCATGGCTTCACATAAGCCTGACACTCACGGCATCCAAGAAAGATATCCCGTCTTCCACCTCGGTCAATCATTCGTTTAGCAATATTGTGGTGCTTATTTTCATTTCGATCTTTTTCTAACTCGGGCCTATTCTCATTCCATATAAAATGAGCCTTTACTTGATATCTACAATCTTTAAGGTAGGTGTAGTAAGACAAGTCATTTTTATTGTTATGATACTTTATTGGTCGTATTCCTTTCGTTTCCGTTTGAATCTGGTTCATTACACGTATCTCAAGTATCTCCCATATTATTGTGGGTTTCCAATAAATGCTATGTAACACTCCTTTTAGCGCTTCATAAGTTGGTACTTGATAAGACAATTTTTCTCCGCCTATCCTGGTAATTGGATTAGAGAATAAACCGTAATCCCCCCTTACCTCAAATTCTACAATGTTACTATGTTCCATTAACTCTCCTCCCTTCTATAAAACATAATTATTTTCTATGATAAGCCCTACAACTGGGTCATAACATTGTCTTGTTTTTAATGTTATGAAACGTCGTTCTTTATCAGAGTATAACATTCCCATATCTTCTAATTGCCTTTTCTGATACTCATAAATATGTATTGTGTATTGCTTTGCTTTATTAACCCTTCCTCTTAGATATTCAAGATCAAATGATGCTTTTTCAGAACACAGATCAGTAATTATGTCTTCTGCTTCCACGTTATATGGGACAATAATGTCAGTTGTTGACACATCAAACACCTCAAATAGCTCACCCGCAGTCTTAAATGCTTGTTTTAATAAGTAAGAATTATCGTCACTTCCAGGTACTAGTTCATTACTAGAAAGCATATTATACAATCTATGCTCTACCCCACCTAACATAACTGGATACTTCTGTAACTTTTTTACCTCTGGCATTCTATAATAATTCCTATAGTAAGTCAAAATGCTTTCATCACTCAGCAAATCATTATGATATACTTCAGGACTGTTCCTAAATGCATAAATGAATTTTAGAGTACTCCTTTGTGCATATTCTATCTCCTTTAGGAAACGAAAATTTTCCTCATCTGCTTTTAAATTTATCAAATAGACATCACACAAGTATCCATACTCATTACTTCTATTACACCTCCCCACGGCCTGTGCCAGGTTGTCCAGCCCTGCTACAAGACGAATTACGCTTTCAAATGATATGTCTACACCCGCTTCTACTATTTGCGTTGCAATACAAATTACTTTCTTCTCTGCCGGTCTAGACAAATTTTCCTTCATTTTATGTAAAACATCTCGTCTATGTTGTGGACACATGGATGCTGATAAATGAACCAATTCATAAACTGTATCATCTCCATCCATAAATAATTTTAGTCTTTTGTACAGCTTTAGAGCTGACGACTTTGTATTACAGATTACTAGCAATGATGACTTTTCCTCTAAAAGGTTATAAGAAAAAACCGTTAAATCTTCGATTGTCATACCGTATTGTGTCACAGCATTATGTACGTTAGTCCTTTTAAATGGTGAAAAGAGTTCTCTATCATATGGTACAATATCAGCATTTGGCTTTAAAACAAGCTTATTCTCACTTTCATCTAGACAGGGCTGAGTAGCCGAGGATAATATAACTGTACAATTACAACATTCATGTAAAAAATTCATTGCCATATTAAACATATTAATTGTCTTGCCAGGCAAAGATTGTACTTCATCGATGACAATAATACTATTTACTAATGCCTGCATCCTTCTGACACAAGTTATCTTGGAAGAAAACAATGTATTAAGAAGCTGTACTAAAGTTGTTATTATGATTGGACTATCCCAATTGGAAGACAGTAATTCGTACTCATCTAGGGATTCCTTTACAATTATTTCCTGAATCACATTAGAATGATGTTCAAGGATTACACTTTGATTTTTTATCTTTTTTTTAATCTCTTGACTGTTCTGTTCTAAGATGGTAAGGAGTGGTATAACAAATATAATTCTCTTCTTTTCATACTTTTCTGCATGTGTCAGTGCATATCGTAATGATGCAAAGGTCTTTCCTGCACCAGTTGGTAATGAAAGCCGATAAATTCCGTGTGGTAAGTATGCTGCTTCTTTACATAATTTAGATATCTGAGAACGTGCTCTGTTAATAGGAGTATTACTTTGTAGCTTCCGCAGTTCTTCTTCCATGTAAAAAAGTTCTTCTATCCATAGTTTTCTCGTAGCCTGCCCGTTACGTAGACAAGCTTCTTCCATAAATTCTGCAGTACTAATACGGTCTCCATTTACCACTGATGCTAAAACCAGTCTAGCAATAAATCCAATCATTGTATCTAAATTAGGAATGGTCTTCCAAGTCTCCACAATATTATTAATAAAATTAGTAATCTCCCCAACCGATGCATTAAATAAGTTCTCGATATCTTCCTTTGGTACAACCTCGTTAAAGTAATTAATTATTGTCTCTTCATATTCAATATTAGCTTTACAATCTAATCGATGCTGTAAACCAAATACTCCATCCACATTAAGACAATCAATAATTCCATGGTGGCTGGCAATTGCATAAGCAATAATTTCCGATGTCACATTCTGATAGTAATCCTTATCTTCTCCATGGAATTCTTCTAAAATATATATCACACCTGCAAAAGTATGATTTACGCTACCTTTACTAACAGCTTCTCCACGGTATATCTTTTCCAGATACTCATTAAAGGCTTTCTTATGCTTACCCATATCATGTAGTAAACCAGCCAAGTAACCTGTTGTACCCAATCCTATATCTTCTAATGTCTTTCTTGCTAACTCACCAGTTTCTATAAGATGTTGTTTATTGGTCTGCTCTCTTCTTGAGTTGTTATTAATTGATATATGTGCCAAAAATCCCATTTCTTGTCCCTTCCTGATGCCGCTCTTCCGCTAATCTCCATAAAATCAAAAGATGTTAGTACTAATATTAGATAACTTCTTTGAAAGCATCCTATTATTTAACATTTTATTTACTCATATATTAGTATTATATACATTATAATTTCCATATTCAATCTTATTTTCCCTTATTTTGGTTTCTTCAATGTTACTTTACTTTTTGTGTTTTCAACCCTAATAATACAGACAATACAGGCACAGCATAAAAAAAGCTACTGGATATCTCCAATAGCTCATCTATAGCAGGAAGTTTTCATTCTTTTATCCTAATTGTTTCCTTATCAAATTCATTAATTTCTCATTATCACCATTCTCTAATATGTAATCCACAACATTGCTTCTTTTTAGTGCTTTTATCAACAATTTCTCATCTATTTGGTCAAATATATCCACCATACGCTTCTTAGTTAATGCATTCATTTGTTTTAATAACATCGTATCCTGCTTTTTCCTTTCCGCATCTTCAATGGGATAACCTATCCCAAAGGGTCCTTCAAAGAGTTTTTCTAAGGTACATCTTAGGTTAATCTCTCCTGACCACCCAAAATTCAGCCCAAGAGGAAAGGAAATAGCATTTCCATCATTAATTCTGCCAAATAGATAAGCATCCTGAGGATTCTCTACATAACCACAGAGGATACCGGGACAACTATTGCAGGCAAGCATCATTCCTTGCCCGGAAGAGCATCCGGTTATAATAAAATCTACTGCATTACTTTCTAGAAGCAAGCAGATTTCTAACGCAATTTCTATGTAAGAAAAGGAATCTACCTCATCCTTAAAGCAACCAAAATTTATGATTTCATACCCATATTCTTTGACAGCTTCCACTGTACTATGATATAACATCTCATTCATATCCTTTTGGGAAGTCGCCTGAATAACCCCTATTTTCATTAAAACATCTCCTTCTCATATTTATGAATAGCACTACTTCTTAAACGGTCACTGGCTTGACCAGTGACCGTTTAAGATTCTAATTATTCTTTACCATACGTGCTTTTCCTGTCATCTTCTGTACCACTAATCTCATAATAGTAGTGCGAGCAATCACTTCCTCATTATACGTAAAATCTCCCTGATGATACTGGCTCATTAGAGTGTCTAAAGCTTCCTTCTTTTTATCATAGTCAGTGACAATCTCAATCAATCCTCTTCCTATGATACTTTCATATTCCATGGTACAGCTACAACTATCTTCCTTCAAAACCAACCGATGAGAACAATCCATCTCAAAACTGGCCCGATTGTCTCTGTCAATCAGCTGGTACTTAGTTCCTTCTGTCGCCCCATGAAAATACAGCACAGCTTTACCATCTTCTATACGAAACCCAAAATTAAGTGGTAATATGTACGGATAACCTTCATCATTTAATGCAAGTCTACAAACATCGCATTTCTTAATTACTTCAATTATGTTATCCTGCTCTTTTATCTCTCTATCACTACGTCTCATACTATTCTTCTCCTTAAATATGTATCATTATTATCACTGTCTTAAAGTAACTGGTGATAAACGCCTAGTCATAATGCATCCCATTTTTCTATACTACTAAGCCACATTTCCACAGGTGTGGGTTGCATAATAAAAACCGGAATAGAAAATTGGTTTTACTTGCCACTTACTCCGGTTTTTGATTTTTCATGCTATTATAATATTTATCTTTTTCAGTATACAGAGCTTTGTCCGCCCGATTGATTAGATCGTGCATATTCTCATGTGCATCAAATGATGAGGCACTCCCAATAGATACCGTTAATTTATATGAAACCTGACGTTCCTCACATAGATTAGACAAAAGCCTGTGAAATGTATTAATTATAGTTTCTGTTGCCTCCGGCCATTTTGAGGCACTAATTATTATGAATTCATCTCCACCATAACGTGCAATAAATAAGTTATATAGATTGCAAAGTTTTAGCAACGTATCTGCTACTATTTTTAAGGCATTATCACCCTCAGTATGCCCATACTGATCATTTATTTTCTTAAATTCATTGATATCCAACATATATAAAATGATTGGTTTCTCTTTACTACATACAAGTATTCGTTCTTCTAAATACTGGCACGCGCGACGTCTATTATTAATTCCTGTCAGAGCATCGTTATAGATCTGAGCACTTTGAATGTTAATAAAAATAAAAAAAATGGTAGTAAGTATCGATGGGGCTAAGATACAAGTTGCATAAACCATGAGTTGAATTACCCCTGCTATAATTGGAAAGATCATGCATACTCCTATGGTTATACTCTCATATTTCTTATTTTGCTTCTTTTCAAAAAAACTATGAGCGATAGCATGAACAACTATAACAATAGTATATCCATATGCGACTAGAAACGTATAACCTAAGAATGGGCCCCGTTGATATCGTCCAGTGTCCGTGACAGTAAATACCCATCCGGTGAAGGGTGTAGATAAATTAATCAATCCAACTAATACAATAGGAACCTTGGCAACACGTATCAGCCACTTTGAAGGCAAACTATTATGCAATCTTGCCTCAACAAATAAAAATCCATAGTATGCAAGTAATGATATTAAAAACAAGGAACACATATTCGCAATCCATATAACTGGAATTACCATTGGGATATACCCATTCTCCATTATAATAGATACTAATCCCGAGATTAGAAATCCACAATACGATGCAAGTGCTTTTCTAAGCAAAAGAACTTCATCCTTACTGCCAAAATCACTGTTGATAAATTTGCCTATTACGCTGGCCAGTAATATGCAAAATGCATCAACTACTATGTAGGTTAAAACCATCTGTTCATCCAAATTCTTTTCTCACCCCATTTTATCATATCTCATTAGTTGTATACTCTATAGAAAGTACTATATATCTATTATAACTGATATTTCCTTACTATTCTACAAGAATTCTGTGGTTAGGTGGTTTAAAACCTATGTTTATAAAATATCAATATATTCCCCAGCTAAAGCCTTATTCATGTTACGTACTGCACAGAACTTTCCACACATGCTACAGGTATCACTATGATCTTCTTCAGGAGCACGACTACCACGAATGGTTCTGGCTGTTACAGGATCCAGTGCACACTCAAATTGTACGTTCCAATCTAAGGTACGACGGGCATCCGCCATCTTGTCGTCAAGGTCTCGAGCACCTGGAATACCTTTAGCAATGTCTGCTGCATGAGCGGCAATCTTGGATGCAATAATTCCTTGTTTGACATCCTCCACATTTGGAAGTGCCAGATGTTCCGCAGGTGTTACATAACAAAGAAAAGCTGCTCCATTCATAGCGGCAATTGCTCCTCCAATCGCACCGGTAATATGGTCATAACCTGGAGCAATGTCTGTTACTATTGGCCCAAGTACATAAAATGGAGCACCCATGCACAGGGTTTTCTGTATTTCCATATTTGCTGCAATCTGATTTAGCGGTACATGTCCAGGCCCCTCTACCATGACCTGAACATTGTGATCCCAAGCTCTATTTGTCAGTTCACCAAGTCTTATCAGCTCCTCAATCTGACATACATCCGTAGCGTCAGCAAGACATCCCGGGCGGCACGCATCCCCTAGAGAAATCGTAACATCATACTCTTCGCAAATATCAAGAATGTCATCAAAATATTCATAAAATGGGTTTTCTTCTCCTGTCATACTCATCCAAGCAAATACCAAACTTCCTCCACGACTGACAATATTCATTTTCCGTTTGTGTCTACGTATCTGTTCAATGGTTGTCCTTGTAATGCCACAATGCAGGGTAACAAAATCAACTCCATCCTGTGCATGAAGGCGCACCACTTCAATAAAGTCTTGTGCTGTTAAAGAAGATAAATCCCTTTTATAATGTATGACACTATCATATATCGGAACTGTACCAATCATAGCCGTGCACTCACTAGTCAACTTACGTCTAAAAGGTTGGGTATTTCCATGGCTTGATAAATCCATAATAGCCTCAGCGCCCATACTAACAGCACTTTTTACTTTCTCCATCTCGATTTCATAATCCTTACAATCTCTGGACACTCCAAGGTTCACATTAATTTTGGTGCGTAACATACTGCCCACTCCTTCTACGTCGAGGCACGTATGATTCTTATTGGCACAGATTACTACTTTACCCTCACTCACTAGTTTCATTAACTTATCAATTGACATCTTTTCCTTTTCTGCAACCTTTTTCAGTTCTGGTGTAATGATACCGCGACGTGCGGCATCCATCTGGGTTGTATAATTTCTCATTTTAGTCTCTCCATTCTTCGCTAATATTGTATTATTCATGTCCTAATCATCTTCTTACGGATTCCTAGTAAATTCATTAGCACACGCAAATCCATGGGATAACGGCCCGCTACTCTTCCCAAGGTTGAGCATTGCTAAAAGCGCACCACTTATATACTGCTTAGCTCGTTCCACAGAGGTATCTAGGTCAAATCCTTTTGCCAGATTGGAGGCAATGGCCGATGATAGGGTACAACCCGTACCATGAGTATTGGGATTATGAATGCGTTCTCCGTAAAACCAACGATAGGTGCCATTACGGTATAACAGATCACTTGCGTCATTAAACTTATGACCGCCTTTGCAAAGAACTGCGCAGTGATATTGATTAGAAATCAGATCGGCCGCTGATATCATGTCATCTGAAGATTCAATATGTAGATTGGTTAGCTCTTCTGCTTCAGGAATATTGGGTGTCAGAATACTAGCAAGTGGAAAAAGAGAGTTCTTTAATTCCTCTATTGCCTCTATACTCATGAGACGAGCGCCACTTGTGGCAGCCATAACTGGATCTACCACTATATTCTTGGCTTGATATTGTTTTAATTTATAGGCGATAACCTCTATCAGTTCTTTTTCTGGAACCATACCTATCTTTACTGCATCCGGATAGATGTCGGTAAATACACTATCCAATTCCTGGGATAAGAATTCCGGAGTTACATTTAATATAGCTGTTACACCAGTAGTACTTTGAGCAGTTAAGGCAGTGATGGCGCTCATGGCATATATTCCATTGGCCATCATCGTTTTGATGTCTGCCTGGATGCCTGCACCTCCACTGGAGTCACTACCAGCGATTGTCAATGCTTTTTTCATAAAACTATCTCCTTCTCCTTCTATTGGGATCAAATGGCTCAAATGATGACACTGTCTCTATGGTAAGCTTTTTTAATTCTACTGTTGCAGCTTTAATATCACTTTGAGCCAATATTGCACTGATGACTGCAATTCCACATATTCCAGCACCGAAAAGCTCTTTCACATTATTTTTATTAATACCCCCAATGGCAATCACTGGAATATCAACAGCTTCGCATATTGCTCTCAGTGTATCTCTGTTTACCTCCTTGGCATCATCCTTGGAGTCAGTGGGAAATACTGCGCCGACTCCTAGATAATCTGCACCATTCTTCTGGGCAAGAAGTGCCTGTTCCACAGTCTGGGCAGAAACGCCAATAATTTTATCGGGACCTAGCTTTCTGCGAACATCATCCG
>JAEZPG010000019.1 GCA_023413555.1 Bacillota bacterium
GTATATGAAACAGTTCGAACAAAGCATGGAAATATTATAATAAAATAACATTATATTGTCAAATTTACTTATTTTTTACTCTATTTAGGTGTATTATTTATTTTCATTGTCTCTCTGCTACATACAATAGGGGATCTCATTTTTAGGCTCTATTTTATCAACCTTACTTAACACTCCCTGATGTTCAACGCATTGTTTTCGTATTTTCAGAACCCAGTCGTAGTCTAAAGGACGTGCACTCTTATCCGCCTTCTCCTGATTTTCTATGGTACAGCCAACGGTAACATTATTGTAGCCTTCGCCCCAATCGGCTGGAATGCAGTCCATAAAGCGATTTATTCGTTTTGTCAGAAAGAGAAAATGTAAATCGGATCTCTCTTTTATCATCTTCCAACATTCCGGTCTCCATTCATCTGCATCTTCAATCAGAAAATCAGAGAAGAAACAGAGAAATACCATCTGACCAGATTTTATTTTATAAGCTCCTGATTTAAGTTTAGCAATGGGAGAATTAAATTCATCTGTCTTAACCACATTACTGGTGTCTATCTCTCTTTTTATATCACCTTTATGTATGTAACAATACTTACAGCCTTCACTATATTTGTGGCAGCCTCGCCAAGGATTCCACATAGACATTGATCTTACCTCCTATACATAATACTATGTTAGGGGCAGATATAAAACTGAGACCGCCCTTCCTAAATAACCAGGATACAAACGGTCTCACTATTAATATGCAACGTTTAATAGATTTTAAAGATATCTTTCAATCCTTTTCTTTTCGGCATAACAGGTACTTCGTCCGGATAACCTATTGCTATCAAGGCAATCAATTCTTCGTCCTTCGGTAAATTCAAAATCGATGATACTTTATCATAATCCAAAAATCCCAAAATCACTGTTCCTAAGCCATAATCATGTGCTGCCAAACATAGCGTTTGTGATGCAACTCCACAATCAAACATTTCCCAGCCTTTTCCCTTTAAGGTTGAAAAAGCACCATCCCTCTCATATCCGGAACGATTTTTAACTACAGATAAAGCTAACACCACAGGTGCTCCTGAAATGATTCTTTTATTAAAATCTGGACCACAATATAATGATATCTCTTTCTTCAAATCTTCATTTTCAAATGCAGTATAACGTGTTACTTGGGTATTTTTCCAAGAAGGTGCATAACTTGCCGCAAGTATTATATTTTCTAATAGATCTCTCGGAATCCTATCTGATTTGAATTTACGAATACTTCTCCTACTCTTGATTACATCCATCGTTTCCATACATTCACCTTGCCGATATTACTTACAATTTTATTATTTTCCCCTGCGCCTTTGAATAAAGTCCACAAATTCGTTGGCCTGGGTCTCCAGAAAACCATAGCTTTCTTCCAGTTTCAGCTTACCATTACTATCAAGTTGTAAGAAAGCATTAGGGATGGTAAGCCTAGGTGCATTCATAACATCCATGTTTAAAAAGCTAATGAGGGTAACTAAATGATCCTGAGCCAAACCTGTTCCAGACATACCTGGAGTGATTCCACTTACTGCAGCGGGTTTTCCAGCAAGAACCTGCGGTTCTTCACTACTAATTGAGCGGGATAGCCAGTCTATAAGATTCTTTAAAACACCAGGGAAAAAGTGATTATACTCAGGTGTAAAGAACCAAATCCCATCTGAAGACTTTACCTCCTCACGAATGCGATTTATAGAATCCGGTGCTGGATATTCTAAATCTTGATTCATTAGGGGGATATCCTGATACTCCAGTAGTGTAAAGTCTGCCCGATGACTAATGATTTCTTTTGCCTTCAAGGCCAGTTGACGATTATAGGATTCTTTTCGCAAAGAACCAACAATTGCTAAAATCTTGATTTTTTCCATCTTTATGTTCTCCTTTCAACTTTTTTCAACATACTAGTAAGATATATTAGTTTGAATAAAAGTTCCTCTTCTTAAGTCTTCAAAAGCTTTCTCTAGTTCTTCTTTTGTGTTCATTACGATAGGCCCCCCCCAAGCTATAGGTTCCTTTAGACTTGAGGAACTTATGAATAATACTTGAGCATTTTTATCTGTTGCCTTTATCTCAACATGGTTTCCATCGGATAGTTTTACTGCCGTTTTTTCTCTTACTAACTGTCCTCCGATATAGGCATCCCCTAAAAGGGTAAATACCATGACAGATCGTTCATTTTTAGTATGAATGTCAATGGATGCATTAGGTTCCAGATGTACATCATAATAATCCAAAGGCAAATACTTACTCATATATCCTTTTCTGCCCTCAAATTCACCAGCCAACAGTCTCAGTTTACCATTCTCCAATGGGATTTCTTCAATCTCATCATTCTTAATACTATGATAAGCCGGATCAGCCATCTTATCCTTTGCAGGAAGATTAAGCCATAGCTGCACTCCTAGCATTCTTTCTGATGCAGGTAATTTCTCTTCATGTAGAATTCCTGAACCAGCAGTCATCCACTGCACTTCTCCATCAGCTATGGTATCCTCATTGCCCAAACTATCCCTATGAGTCATTTTTCCACGATACACATAACTGATTGTTTCGATCCCTCTATGAGGGTGCATAGGAAATCCAGCTGTGTAATCATCCGGATTCGTACTGTCAAAGGAATCTAGCATTAAAATAGGATCGTATTCCTGTACTGTCTGGTTAGCTAGAACTCTGACTAAGTTTACTCCTGCTCCATCCTGTGTTCTAAAACCCTGAACCTGTTGTTTGATTTTTCTTTCCATAAGCTTACCTCCTATATCCTTGTGCTTCTTTTGTTAAAGGAATGACATCAGATTGATCAAGCAGTTCCCGTTTAAACTTTCTATTTAAGGTCATGAATAACTTCATACCCCAACTAACACGTTTAATAAAGGAATACACACCGATGCTACCCGGCGAGACTTGACCTTTCACTTCCTTATACATTGTCGGAACTTCTCCATTCATTCATCATTTTGCACGGGCTGTATCCTGTTCCCCACCTACACCATCAAAAGTAACAAGAGCTACTTTATTATCTGAAGATATTTTTAAAACTCGTTTAAAATTCACAGACAGCATTTTCTTTGCGTAGCTTAGTTTCATCGAATGTAGTAGATAATTTTGGACTATAAGACATGTTATTTTCCCTCGCTTCTTTTATTAATGTTTCCCCATATATTTAAACTGCTGGAATTAATCTTTTACTTACATCTCTTTTTCAGTTTCCCCTGCGAAAAATTATTAGCATACCTAGTAGAAGAACATCCCCTGGAGGATACCTTTAATTTCAATGAATCTATCATCACTTGCTATCACCTAAAGCTCGATACTATAGGAATTAAGTTTTCTTTCATAATAACAATTTTTTGTAGATAAAACAATCTATGCTAACATAAGTATACAAATCCATGGATGTAATAACTAGTCCTGAAATTTATATAAATGTTTATTCTTTTGACAATTATTTTTTTAAATTACATTTTCTTAGTAGGCTTTTTGTTTAACTTTAAGACTATACCTTTCTGCAATGCTAAAATGTTGAATTGATTCGCAGCAATGATAGCCTTTTCTCTAATAGTCATACTCTTTACGACTTTTTCTTCAATTGCTTGGATAGTTACTTTGATGTCAGTAAGTTCTAAAAGATTAACGGCAAGACTAAAAAAAGTTTTACGCCTACCATCATTATATTTTTCCAATAAATACGTTAGAATTTTCATTTTCTCAGATAGCTCGACATGGTACGACCTAATACCTATATTTTATAACTTTTCCATATCCCTTAGTTGATGATGATGAGTAATAAAGGAATCAAATTCTTCGATTCCTTTATACTTATCACATGGATACTCACTACACTCATAGCAATAATTGATGCCATTATGTTTTAAACTACACTTAGCAATGGCACATCCTTGATTTCCCTCGCCCCCACCACAACCTGGACAATACTTATCTATCTTCATTGTACACAGGGAACAGTTTAAACCACATAGTGAAAACATCAAATCCTCTCGTTGAAAACCCTTCATTAAGATAATTCCCCTCTCAAAAGATAATATAAAAGAACAATACGTATATTTCATTAATTATATCAATATATGGAATTTTATACAACTTTATGTTAAGCTAATATAAGTGGCAACTCCCTACTCTAACGTATCAATTTGCTTTCTAATACAAGCCAAATCTGATTGAAAGAATCTATCATCAATGCTACTTTAGTAGGTGGATTGGGACTATTCCATTATGAATCAAATAAATCATACCACTCATTATGGTAGCTTGAAATACAACATGTCTTAGCTACAATATAAATAATAAGGAGGGATGAACTATTAGTAAAAGCAGGAAAAATAATGCATAGCAAAGGCTATTGCATATCACTCAAGCAGAATATCAATAGTCTTTGCTACCCTAAATAATAATTTTAGGAGGGCATTATGGGCTATGTTCACGCTTTGGAAATTCTACCCGAAGAATTGATTGAAAAAATACAAGAATATGTTAGCGGACAAGTTTTATACATTCCAAAAATAAAAACAAAAAGATGTAAGTGGGGAGAAAAGACAGATACGAAATCATATTATAAAGAAAGAAATTATGACATATGTAATAGTTATAAAAATGGCATGACCGTTTTTGAACTTTCAGAAAAGTATTGTTTAACCCCTAAAAGTATTCAACGCATCATAAGAAGTATGCAAATTTTATAACTAGATGCACCACTGTATCAAGTGGCACATCTATTTTTTACAACGATGCATGTTCCCCTATTTGAAATAGGAAATGGTATAATGAATTTGCAATGATTACAAAGGAACGGAGAAGTATCGAATGGAAATTGTAAAAATTAAAGATAATGAAAAAGCAAACTATATGGATTTACTACTTATTGCAGATGAACAGGTAAGTATGATAGAAAAATATTTGTATCGTGGTGAGATGTTCGCCTTGTATGATGAAGGTGTTAAAGCAATTTGCGTTGTCACCCAAGAGCAAGGTGGCTCTTATGAACTAAAAAATATTGTTACCGTTCCTGAATATCAACGGAAAGGATATGGACAGCATCTTATCTCATCTATTGCTGATTACTACAAAAAGGTCGGTAACGAGTTATTGGTTGGAACAGGCGATTGCCCTACGATACTTCGATTCTACGAGAAATGTGGATTTGAAAAATCACATATTATTAAAAACTTCTTTATAGACAATTACGACCACCCTATGTATGAAGATGGAGTACAGTTAGTGGATATGGTTTATTTAAAGAGACGACTATAAAAGGAAACTGATGCCCGACTAATCGAGAGTCGGGCATTGTTGTATTTTATCACGTTTTTTACCTGCACTTTCTCACGGCTACGTAAGAATTGGTACAGTAATCTGTGTAAGCAGTTATCTAGAATTACGATTATCATCATTAAATAATAGTTATAAACCTTTCCTTGCTGTTCATATCCATGCTCTATTATCCACTGCGTAATTTCCATCATCAATGTTTTCTAAATCAGTATTATGATAACATACGAAAGGCCCACCGGATAAAAGTATATGATTGCTATTTACGCTATCTCCTTATTATCTCTTCTTTTTACCTCGACGTATGGAGATTAATTGCTTAACATCCTCCAATACAACTTCATCCGTCACATTAATCATGAGCCACTTTTGACCCATGCCCGTTTTTGTTTCGCGATACAACTGTTGTATGTACTCTGAAAAAAGAGGAAGCATCCATTCGGTTTCAGTTAGCTCACGATCCCCAATGACAATGAGAGCAATAAAATATCCCTCCATAGGATACAGCGTACATAAAGTACGCCCTGCCTTTTTATATTTTACATTCCATCCATACTGAAAGGAACATCTGCTATAATCTAACACTGGCTTACTCTGATATTCTGTCTCTATATGCTCACACAAGCACCCAAACAAAGGACTATTTACATAGGCACTAATGGTTGACATAGAAGGCTTTTGTACTCCGTTGGTTTTATCCCAAGTTTCTTTGGTTCTAACTATCCCTTGCGACGAGCATAATGGCAACCATATCTCCATATAGCTTGTATCCGGATTCGTATCATAATATATCTCAGCTATGAAATCGCCACAGGTTAGATTATGACTTTTTATCCAGTTGCTCATAAATGAACTTGCTTTAAAGATGGAGGAACCAATGAGTTCTGAAAAGTTTTCTGCCTCCACACAACAAACCGCATATTCACCACATGGAAGTGTATAGGAGGCATATCCATCCTCTTTTTCATTGCCGATTACTTCAGCTCCAGCCATGTAAGTACAGCAACCTTCTCTGGCGTCTCCCATATACAGAATACCATATTCATTACTATTTTGTAGGAAATACGAAATATTCGGTTTCTGATGATGAAACTCCTCCCATATTGCCCCCATAGATGCAATACCTGTGGCTTTTCCTCCTGCTAATTCCGTTTCAGGTACTTCACCTTCGACTCCAATAATTACACGTGGTTCAGCCAATGTTCTTCGGGTTACTAAAACCACAATGCCGTCAGTAATTAGTGGTACATCTTCATCAACTACAACATAGTTCAATAATAAATCAGGTTTGATAAAATGATTAAGTAACACAGGACAAGTACGAAATTCATCAGGGGTTATTCCATATGCATCTTTAAATGCTCGAGTAAAGCTGGCATGGTCCGTAAAGCCATAATCAAGTGCAACATCAACAATACGCTTTTCTATGTTTTTAAGATCTTCCGAAGCTTTTGCCAGCCGACGCATCCTCACATATTCATTTACAGGCTTTTTTACTAAACGCCTAAACAGGCGTTGAAAATAATATGGCGATAATGAAGCCACATTTGCAAGAGTATCTATCATCATATTCTCAGACAAATGGTCTTCAATATAGTTCAACGAATTTTGTATTGCTTCCCACGCATGCATTTTAACACCTCCTAGTATACAGAATAGTACAGATATTTCTATCTTGCTTGTCACACAATGCCCTTTTTAAACAATGTACTCCAATTCTATTTACCAACATCTTCTTAGCAAAAGGAATCTATCTTCTATTTTATTCATTTTCCAACATCTCAGCACTCAATGTACGAAATACTTCACAAAATTTACCATATCCATCCTGTCCAATAATATAAATACTGGGCATATAGTCCATTCTTGCATTGGAATACAAAATCCGTTCCATTCCATTATCAATAGCAATATGGTTGCTTAAAGCCACATCTACTTTATTACGTATCGCTTTATAAATAAAGTAATCGAGTGATTCAAGATATTGTTTCACATCATTCTTTGCCCATGGCGGTGTTGTTCCACCCCACAATGCTGCCGTATGGAGTTCTTTATCTTCTTTGACAGAAAATATGTAACTTAGTCCTCCTGGAGTATGTCCAGGGGTTTTGTAGACAAATATTGTCTTATCACCTAGTGTTATGATATCACCATCATTAATATAAGTATCTATTTCATAATCTTTCCAAGTTTCCGGTCTATCAGGCTTTGTTGGATGGTCTCTCCAAAAGATATCATCTATTACTATGAGGCCTTCGCTTGTTATTACTGGTTTATTATATCTATTCATTTTGCATAAGCTCCTCTATACATGATTGATTTTATAGTTGTATAGAGGATTAGCGGTTTTTGGGATACATGCATAAAAAAATCTTCACAATTTCACCTTCTATTCTATCTCTTCCTTTTCAATCCAAATAATACATATTTCTATTCTACATGTTATTATTTGGATATTATATCAATATTTCTCTATCCTCACAATCATTTTCATCCCTTAAACTTAATATACTCCTGTGAGTACAGGAAGAGTTATTAAAGCAAAGCTCCCCACCACTGGAAATCATCCGGTGATGGGGAACCTTTTTGACAAATAAAATTAATGTCCTTTATGCTTATCTTTTTTCTTTTGCTGTTTCAGTTCAAACATTCGCTCAGCTTCTTCCAATTTCTTCTCTCGGCTTTTCACTTTGCGTTGTTGCTTGTATAGCTCCTGCTGTAATTTAAGCGCTTGTTGCGATTTTGTGCCAATGCCAGTATCCTTTAATTGTTTTTTCACTTCTCGCTGTATCCTCTTCGGATTTCGCTTTGTTTCATTTACAACAGCTTCCACAGCTGGACTAAACTGTAAGCTGAAATAGTATTTCAAGATAAACTCACAAACCTCATAATCCTTTGGTTCAGCACCAAAAGTCACTTTGGCTACAGATAGCTTACCATCCTCAATTGTCTCAAAGATACCTACCCAGAACGGTTCCTCAAAATATACTGTCAGCTTGCCGCCTACTTTGCCCATGACAATCCCTCCTTAATAGATTTGATGAACAAAGAATGGACAACCCGGAGGGGCAGGTTACTTACCCTGCGAAAGCAGGACGGCCGGGCTACCTTCCGGCTCTGGCATGCCTTTCAGCATACGTTGCGTTTTTATCTTTGCTGTTGTTTTAGATTAGAAAAGTTGTCCCGGAAGTTTCAATTTCTCTTTATAAGGAAAAGATTTATCAAACTCCATTACTTCATCTTCATCCACAAAATATCCCTGTGGTGTGGCATACTCTCCGGTAACACCTTTAAGATATCCTGGAATCAGTTCCTTACAAAGAAAGAAAGAAGCATCTTCACCTTCAGGCAATCCATGATAACGGATACCATACTCACTGGCATAAGTAAATCCACTCTTCCCATAAAAGCCGATGTTTCCTTCAAAACATACTGCCCCACAGCCAAGTTCTGTCGCCTTCTCTAAACAGTAGTCCAGTAGGATTTTACCATAACCCTTTTTCTTGAATTCCGGAGCTATACAGATAGGCCCCATAGTCATGATAGGAATATCTCTGCCATCATCAGCTTTGATAATGGCCCTCATAAACATGTTCTGGCCAATCAGTTTACCATCTTTCTCCAGAACAACGTCAAGCTCTGGCACAAATGCACTATCTTTTCTCAGTTGGTTCAGTACATAATGCTCCACACATCCTGGACGATATACATTCCAAAATGCTTCCCTGACAAGGTTCTCCACTTCACGGTATTCTTCTTTTCTTTCTAAACGAATGCTATAGTCATTTTTACTCATTGATTTTCCTCCTAATAATTGTTGACTGCAATACTGGGAGGTTTGTGTGAGACTGTATTTACGCAAACCTTCCAGTTAGCCTACAATCTCCAAGGTGTTGTTTTTCTTCAAACAGCAATCTCCTTAAAATAAATTTTATATAATCGAGCCTTGCGGCTGGATTAACTAAGTTTTTCACATGCATTTATACACTTTTTTATATAAAGTTCCCTTGATTCGATTGAATCTGTCCTCATCCACTTTGCTACATGATGTCATGAGGATTAACGGAATAGGCTTCTTACCCTGCGATATTGAAGGTTGTATATATGGATACTCATTAAGATAAAAATTATTCCGCTGATAGAAGCCGATACGCCTTCTTGTCATCTCTGTTTCCGGTGGTTCAACTTCAAGACATATAGTTTTACCAAGCTGCTCCACAAATTCATTCAGCATATATGCTCCAATTCCACTATTTCTATGTTCCGGATTTACAGCAAAATGTTCGATAAAAGCGAATTCTTCAAATTCCCAAACGGCAATAAATGCCTTAATCTCTTGTGATTCCTTATATAACACATAAATAGAATAGACAGGGTTATGAAGTAGTTCTTTTTGTTCCTCATAAGTTCTATATTCTTCAATTGGAAAGCTCTTTTCCATTAAGTCATATATTGCATCGAAATCCTGTTTTTTCATTTTGTCTATCAAAGTATTTATCTCCTTACCAATAAGTTGGTATGTACTGTTATATACTAACACCAAACTATCCAATTGTATATCTCTTGTTTTTGACTGTATCGCTGTTGTTACTCTTTCTCAAATTAAAGGTGTTCCTTATTCTTGTATGAATTTTAGTAAAATAATAGAGACATTTCAATTGGTGCTACTAAATAAAACGTTAGCTTAATTCATTTTCATTCCATTTATCAATACCTTATCATATTCTAGATAATTCTCATTACTTCAATACTTTTTTTATCTGCTTCTCTGTTGCAATAGGAAATATATCCTTCGTATTCTCCACAATTGTATTCCAAGAATCTGTCGGTTGTTCCTTATACTTCGAAGTCACATAATCATATCCCCACAAATGCTCTAAAGAGGAATAGATTGCAACATCCCATCCATATTCTTGACCCTTCTTATTTTTACGCTTCCTAAAATCACAATTACAAAGATACGTCTGCATCATAAGACTGGTAATTACTCCATCAAACCCCTTTTCTCCATCCTTACCAAAGCCAGCAATTTTCTTTAGTTCATTGGAATAAATCTCTGAATCACGCTTGTCCTCAATGAAATTTACCATGATTTTATAATGCTTATTAGATGCCTTACCATCCTCATAAAGAGCATCAAAGTCATAGCCATCTCTACGATAATTTACGAAGTATGGAAGCCACCTCTTTGAGATAAATCCTGCCTTTTTATCAAAAAACTTGCCATAGGCTATATCTCTATCTCTTGCAATAATAGCCCTCCACATCCAAGGATCTTTCTTAGGATCCTCACACCACCAGTGTTCGGGAACAGTTCTCTCCTCTAATGAAAAGCCCAAGATTTCATTCTTAAAGAGTGGTAAAAATCCAATATCATTAACATACTTAACTGCATCTTCTAAAGAATGTAAACACAAGGGATTATCCCATTCCACACCATGCATAATAAAGCGTCCATCAATTTCTTCCATACTAAAACACTCCTTACTATTATTCAAGATCTTTGAAGCCTGTCTTTATATCAATTTAAGTATATCATATTCCTTATACTCTGTCTGAAAAGTATCTTTATTTATGAGACCATTATTATATGTTATCCGTTGTATTGACCAGGGGACTGAAATGAATTATAATAATTGATGTTTTACATAAATTAGTATTTAGTAGAAAAGGTAGGTAAAAGTATGACTGAAGAAAAACTTAAAAAAATGCCCTGGATACTGTTGTTCTTTGGAATCGCTTGTATATCCATATCGGCATTTTTTGTAAAGAAGGCTCATATTAATGGCATATCTGTTTCATTTTATAGGGTGTTTTTTGCTACATTATTTATACTACCCTTCTATATCCGTGTTAAGAACAAGGATATGGCTAGGAAGGAAATCTGTGTATCATTAATGGGTGGTATGTTTTTCGCATTTGAATTGGTATTCTGGAATACAGCTGTAATTATATCCAATACAACATTTCCTACATTGATTGTCAATCTTTCCTCGGTATGGGTCGGAATAGGTGCAATGATACTTTTCAAAGAGAAGTTGAATCGTTTCCATTGGTTGGGCAATATTATTGCGATTCTTGGTGTCGCTATAATCATCGGCATTCATAATATCATACATATGAAAATTGATACAGGTTTTGTATTTTCAATTATCGCAAGTGTATTTTTAGCTCTGTATGTTTTGTCAGTAAAAGAAATCAGGCAGAAAAAAAGCACCATTCAAGTCGTCTTTTTCACTTTCTTAGGATGTACCATTGCATTATTAATATGTTGCATTGCTACGGGAAGCGCATTAAATGGTTTTTCTCTACCATCATGGACCTATTTATTATGCCTAGGTCTGATTACTCAGGTTGGGGGATACTTTTCCATTAACTATGCTCTCGGTTATATTGATTCTTCCACAGTTTCCATACTTACATTACTTCAACCAGTATTAACCGCTTTATTTGCTGTAATTGTTTTGAATGAAGCATTTATGATTTATCATATAATTGGCGGCATCCTTGTACTGGCAGGGCTTGTAATTGCATTACTGTTTAAAGAGAATGGTCATCAGATGAAAACAATATCAAAAAACACATAAGCTGTGCTATGATATGGAGTAACAGAAAGCCATACATATCAATAAATTTCACCAGGGTACAACGTATCAGTTGTCATTTTTTATCCTTATAAAAAGAAAAGCTCTGCCAGATGTAAAACTTCTAATCTGACATGAGCTTCTTCCCATTTTGTTGGGAAATCAGACCCTCGCAAGGTCAAACCCAAATTAACAATATTCTTTCTGTACAGAGCAGCATAATCCTCTTGGGGAGGTTTCACTCATATTTATATCATTCATAGTTTAATCTAATAGAGAGTCCTTATGCATTTCATGCCTATTCTGTTCTATCTGAGATTTTTCTAAATATCTCGACGAGTTTTATTAGTCCCGAATACATTTGATCAATTTCTTTTTCATCCAGAGTCGCGACCATTAAAGCTAATCCTTCTTTTGATTGCTCTTCAATAATATTCATATACTCTTTTCCCTCAGAAGTTAATGTCAGCAATACTTTTCTTCTATCCGTAGGATGGTTAGATTTTATTACAAGCTTTTTCTCTACTAGGGAGTCAATTAATGTCGTTAAACTTCCTTTTTCCAAATTAATAAATTTACTAAGTGTAGAAGGCATAATTTCTTCCGCCTTGCCAATTATCATAATAGCCATTGCTTGATTCTTATTACACAAATTATCAGTTCTATTCTTATCAATATAGTATGTCTTACATTTATAAAATAATGGTATCAATTTAAAATATTGCTCATGTATTTCTTCTATTCTATGATTTTCCATAACTACCTCCAAAATTCAAATAATCCTTTGACTGATATCAATATATATTCTTGAGTTATGTCTCTTACCGTTTATTCAATTAATTGTACAAACTCATGAGTATTCTCTCTAATATAAGAAGCAACCATCTTAATTGATAACGGAAGAGTCTCACTAAGCGATTTATTAATATTGCTTATTGATTCAGATAATTCAGCATTCTTATATACACAGGTGGTATAAACACTATGTAGCTCTGTGTTTTCATTATAATCTTCCGCTTTAAGACTTTGATAGACTATATCCATCTTTTCAAGAATCTGTGCCATATCATAATCTCCAAAATACTTCATTCCTTTTTTCAGTTGTGACCAGACACCTTTATTAATTAATAAATAGGATAAATGAGAAAAAAATTCTTCGACCCCATTGGACGAGTGTCCATATAGCACCTGAAACATTAACAAAGCTCGTTGTCCAGGGTTCAGCGGAGCATATGCTTCTGACTTTACTACAAAATCTTTACCACGAATCTGTGTAATAGTAGGACCAATACAAGTCCATATGAGTGAAACATCGTTCAATGTTTCAAAATCCTTTCGTTTAATTGTTATCATAATACAAATTTTCCTTTCATTAACTTCAATTATTTCATCACTACAAAGATCAGTTTTATTACAGTTAGATTCCTTATAGTAAGATTTCTAACTTTTATAATAACACAAAAAACAATAACTGTCAATATAATCCATCTGCAGATTACTACTTAATTTCACAATCTCTTCCAGTGATTTTCCTATTTACCTTTTGTAAATGAAAACTTCTTTAAACATATAGTACCATCGATGCCAACGCCCGATTTTTCAGTATTTCAGAAGATGTTCCACGATATGCATATACCATGGGAATTGGAAATATAATGTTTCTAAAACGTTTAGAAACCTCTTACCCTTCTTTGTTTGGTTGAAAAAGATTAGGACATAGACGTATACAAAAAGCTTGTACCCTAGTATAATTACTAGAGCACAAGCTTTTCTATTGGCATTTCTGTTGGTATTTATATTAACAATTATGGAGTCCTTAAGAATGGTACAGTCTCTGGTATTGTATTACCTTAAATGCATTCGCTGTTATCTTTAGTGCATATATTGGTATACTTCAGACATTTTTTATTTTTTGCCCTAATTCTATCAGATTCGATGCAATATAATCTGGTTTACTTCCAAGTCGATCCATAGGTTTATGTAGTCGGTTAAGCCAGCCTACTATAAATCCATAGGATTTTGATCCTGCTACATCCCAACCATTTGACGAAATGAAAATAATTTCTTCTTTATCAAAGCCTAATCTTTTGGTCGCCAAATCATATGCATCAGGTTTCGGCTTGTAAACTTTACAATCGTCAACACTTATGATATCATCCAAGTATTTATCCATAGACGTGTTTTTTGCCAATTCATTGAGCATATGTATATTACCATTTGATAGAATTACTAATTTTCTAGGTCGAAAGATATTCATAGCTTCTATCACTTCTGGATAAAGGTTTAAATAGTAATACTCATTTAAAATATTAGCTACAAATTCTTCATTATACTGTAGTCCAAGTTCCTCTAAAGCATAACAAAGTGCGTCTTTCGTTAATGACCAAAAATCAACATATTTATTCATTAACGATCTAATCCATACATAATCTAGTTGTTTTTGTCTCCATATTTGACTAATCTGAGTACCCTTTCCCGGATACAATTCATTGCATTTTTTCATAACCGAATTCACATCGTATAAAGTACCATATGCATCAAATAGAATAGCCTTAATCATATTCAATCACTCCTTTCATAATTACTTACAATACTTAGTATATCCCTTAATCTCATATTAGTATAATTGATAGTTGTAATGTAATTCATTACAATTTATAATATCGATATAGGAGTGATCATAATTGGAAATAAAACAATTAAAAACATTTTCTGCTATTGCAAAAACAGGCAGTTTCAGTAATGCTTCTGCTATACTCGGCTATGCACAGCCAACGGTTACCACTCATATCAAGTTATTAGAAGATGAACTTAAGGTAAAACTTTTCGAAAGACTTGGGCATAGAATCAAGCTTACCGAAGAGGGAAAACATCTACTATATTATGCTGATAATATTTTGAAATTATCTTCCGAGGCCTTGTCTTCTTTTTCTGAAAGAGACACAGAGACAGGCAAAATTACAATCGGTGCCAACGAGTCTTTTAGCGTTGTCCGTTTGCCACTAATACTAAAACATTTTATAAACAAATATCCAAATGCGGACGTAAATTTAAAGTTTGGGTCAGTAAAAGAGATACATGCGGCATTACAAAATAACGATGTTGATATTGCCTTTTTTTTAACCCGCAAGGTATCTTATTCAGATCTTATTGTAGAAACTTTAATAAAGGAGTCTATTGTTGCAATTGCTCCTTCTAGTCATCCTATAACAACAAAAGAGTCCATAGATATATTTGATTTTGAAAATGAGGAATTAATTATTACGCAAGAAGATTGTACTTATCGCGGATTGATTCAAGAACTTATCAATGAGACCAACGTTCATCTCAAATCTATCGTTGGGATTAATAACATTCACGCTATAAAGCAGCTTGTAATGAGTGGACTTGGAGTTGCACTTTTACCACGTATTTCAGTAGAATATGAAATCGCCCAAAATCTATTAGTTGAAATACCTTGGAAAGAAGCTTCTCTTCCTGTTTATACGCAAATCGCATATCATAAAGATAAATGGCTTTCTCCTACAATATTAAGTTTTTTAGAAGAAGCCAGAAAGATAACATGATGTTTATAAATTAATCTTATTGAAAAGCCTTAAACAGCTTGACATTTTTATTAGAGTTATTTATATTGAGTATAACGATTGTTATACGAGGTGACCAATGAACGAGGTTCAACAAAAGATTATTATTGAAGCTGTAAAATTATTCAGCAATAAGGGATATCATGGTACATCCATGCGTGATATCATGAAAGCAGCAGGGTGTACGCAGCCTACTCTTTATTACTATTTTGGTAATAAGCAAGCTTTATTTAAGGAATGCGTATTAGGCGAATTTCAAAGAATGATGAACCAAGTCATCGGAGATGCTGATGCTTCGCTACCTATAAAGGATCTCTATGTTAAAGCAGTCATTAAGCGCAAACATTTTTCGGATTATCAGAAGCAAGTCTACCGTCTTGCTATTCAGGGCTGGTATCATCTACTTGGAGATGAAGAGCTCGAGGCACAATTATGCGATTGGGTGAATAAAGTAATTGATCTAAATAAGGATTATCTGGCAAAGGATTTCAGAGACCCGGCCAGACTAAAGACATTTACCAATCTGCTGATGCATACCTATTTAAATTTAACGGAACAGATCATCCTGAAAAATATAGACATTTCAGACGAGGAAATCAACCAGCGTTTTACAATGCTTTTTGAGCTCTTATAATTTTTTACCCTGTATATAACATTCGTTATATAAAATTATATAAAGGAGAAGTTCATATGTCAAACTTATTAATTAAAGTTAAAAGAACAAACCAGAAAGTGCATTTTGAAGGAGTTTCCGATTCAAACTCGGATATAGTAATCCCTTTTGATTATGCGCCACCTCTGGGAGACGGTCAAGGTTTTGGGGGATTGGAGTTACTACTCATGAGCTTTTCGGGGTGCGTAAGTACTACTGTTGTCTTTCTTCTTGGAAGATTAGGTAAAAATATTACCAACTATACAGCTGTAGTGGAAGGAATTCGTAGTGAACAGCCTTTAGCGTTAAAAGAGATTCACTTTAATATTTGTATCGAATCAAGTGATATTACGGAAGATGACATGGAAAATGTAATGAAACAGGCAGAAAATATCTCTCCTGTATGGCAAGCAGTGAAGAATAATATAATCGTTAAAATGACCTTTGAATTGTTGTAAAGACTTAGGATATTACATACCATCAATTTAACATAGGGAATAGGGTAGAGTAATATTTGCTGAGAATTATCCCCCTCCCGTTGAACCGTACGTACAGGTCTCGTATAGCTCTACAACTATATTCCAACTTTCTTAGATAATACTGTAAGGGGTTGAGCAAGTTTGCTCCGCCCTTTACTGATGTCTCTAACATTCAGGACTTAAGATATAGTTCACGACATTCATACTGCATCTTCTATACCAACTTAGTCTTGAATTAATATGCCCAACTAATCACTCTGTCAATTGAAACGTAACTATCCAATAACATCATATTAATTCCTAACTTAACTTTCTAATTAGACAATACATTCATTTCCAAAATCTTTTCATAAATAGTCATATTATTAGGCTGATATAAATCGGTATCCTTACTAATAATCTATACTACTGTTTCAGTATATCGTGTATCCTCATGAAGAGTAAAAGCCAGTAGTAAGACCTGCAATATATTATCTAGAACTAATGTGTAAAAATACAAAAGAAAAACAGTACTCGGTACATAGCTAGTTGTTTCCGAATACTGTTTTAATGAACAAGTAGGTTGCGAAATCATTTAATAAATAGTAAATTTACCGATTATCTCAAAGCATATATTTCAAATCATCCTCTTTTGTTATTTCTCTGATAACCCGACAAGGATTTCCGACAGCCAGTGAATTTGAAGGAATATTCTTAACTACTACGCTTCCGGCACCTATCACAACTCCATCTCCAATGGTAACACCTGCCATAATGGTAACATTACCACCAATCCAGACATTATTACCTATGGTGATAGGCCATGCATACTCCAATCCTTCATTGCGACGTTCGATATCAAATGAATGACCAGCGGCATATAGGCCGCAGTTTGGCCCAATAAATACATTATCACCAATTACGATATCTGCACCGTCAAGAATTATCAAATTGTAATTGGAATAAAAGTTTTCGCCCAGACTGATTCGATATCCAAAATCACAACGAAACGGCTGCTCAATCTGAAACTTTTTACCCGTTTTCTTAAGTATTTTTTTTATCAACTTCTCTCTTCCTGCAATATCAGAGGGCCTAAGTTGATTATACTCATAGCATAGTTCCTGACAATTTGCTCTTTCCTGGCATATTTCTTCATCATAATTTGCATTATAAAGAATGCCTCTTTGGGCTTTTTCCTTTTCAGTCATTTTAGACTACCTTTCTAACTAAGGAGGCTGTAGTATTAAGACAACGATGTCAATAGCTACAGCCTCTAATCAATTATTTACTAGTAAAGTATCTTATCTGGACAGATTATATAATAATCTTCTCCAATGCTTCTAATGTACACTCAACCATGTGCTTTCCAAGTTCCATACTTGTCTCAACAGAGTTTTTAGCAAACCACTCCGTATTTTCCTTAGTGCGCTCCAGATCAACATTCTTTGGGTAGAGAGCATACATAAGACTTGACTCAAACTTCCCTGCATGGTCAAAACCACCGCATTTATGCTGTGCCTCCTGGCTGATTAATGGTATCACCTTAATATACGAAAAAGGATCATCTAAAGAACCCAGATTTTCATAATAATCGCTATAATCATTGCTGCCCCACCAGCCTCTTCCGCGAGTATCCTCCATATATTCCATGGTGACCTTTTTAGCGGCTTTGTGGCATGCAATGGTCATAGGCATTAAGCCTCCTTCTTCCGTCTGATGATGAGCAACACAGTAAATATTTTTAACACCACCATAAACTAGGGATTTCAAAATGCAGTAAATATACTGTTCGTATGTATCTACATCCACATGTATCGTACCGCTCTCAGGACCGGCTACCGCATAACTGGCAACACCATACCAAATAGGAGGACATACCACCATTTCCTTTTTCTTCTCTAATTCACGCATTACGCCGTTAATTACCATAGTATCCGTTCCACAGCTTGCATGCAATGCATGATATTCTATCGTACCAATTGGTATAATAAATGGAACTTTTCTATTTTTGGCATCTTCCAGCTCTTTATAAAACATGTCAATCATTTGCATAAAGTGTCACTCCTTTATCCATCAAAAATCAAGTTCGTATAGCTTGCCGATTTCTGGTGACATTACATGGCAACCGTTTTCGGTAACCGCAATACCCTTTTCCCACCGTACACCATAGGTATCGGTTGCAATAAAGGTATCTATCTGGAATGTCATATTTGGCTTAAGAGTATAATCCGATGTTGTCTCTACCCAAGGAGCTTCCACTTCAATTAAACCTGTTCCATGTAACGGTCCATATACGAAATTATCCTTAAATCCGTTATCAACATAAAATTGATAGAAAATCTTTGCAATATCTGCTGCAGGCACACCTGCCTTTATATGTTTCTGCGCCCAGTTATGCGCCTCTAGTCCAAACATTACAACCTCACGTCTTCTGCCTTCCAGTTTGCCAAGTACAATTGGATATCCAATGGATGCAGAATATCCATCAATTTTTGCAGAAAGATTCAGCTGAACGATATCTCCTTTTTGGAATTTTCGATAGGTTGGTCTTGAAATAGCATGACGAGTAGAAGCTTCTGAGAATACATACAAAGGCAGTCCTTCATACTCTCCACCATTTTCGTAAATAACTCTCTGTGCCACACCAACCATTTGTAGTTCGGTCATTCCAGGCTTAATCTCTTTCATTACCTGCTGAGTTGCAAGTTCCGCAATTCGGTAGCCTTCCGTCAGACATTTAATTTCATTCTCTGATTTAATGGAACGAAGTTCCACCATAATTTTATCTGCGCGAACGATTTCTGCCTCTGGAAATGCTGCCTTAATTCCTTCCATAACGATAACAGAAGTATCTAGATAACTAGCAACACCAATACGAAGCTTCTTACCTGTTACACCTATCGCTTTAAATACATCACTATAGGTATCACATGTTAATTCAGGATAAGCCGGATCAGCAGCTTCCCTATATTCTTTTAAAACAAAGATCTTATCAATCTTAGAACGGTCTTTCGCAAATTCTCGACTTTCAGGTCCAACCATCAATGCTGCATCGCCGTTCGGTGCTATTGCTACTCCACACCGTTCAAAAAGTGGCCAGAATCCTGAGAAATATCTTGCATTTGCATAATCTGCCTCATTCGAATTTACGATAAGTGCATCTAAACCTTCTCGTATTAATATGTCTCCTGCTTTTTTCGCTCTTTCCCTATATTCCTCGTAAGGGATAAATATAGATCCATGTTCCATCATTTTTAAATCCTCCATTTTATAGTATGTTAATAGTTACTCGCAACAATAACCCGGGGTTGTATAAAAGTTCACAGTTCTAGGCTCTGCTCGTCCATACTGTGCAACAATATTTACATCACTTTCCAGAACAATCGCATACTGTTCTCCCAAAGTTGGTATATAGCTTCCAAAATCTTTTTTCTCATTGGTACGTAAGCACCGCACCTTCTCCGCCAGGACTGTTATTTCACTAAGCGTTACTGGGTCTCGATCTGTATAAAATAATGTAACCTTTATATGGGCATCTTCTTTTCCAGTATTTAATACTATTATGGATTCATGTCCAGGAATATTGTTTACACCTATCGGCGGTAGTTCAGCATCTGGGAAAACCCAGACTTTTTTTCCGTAATTCATTTTCTATCCCTCCTTTTTTGCTTTTTATTCATAATAGAATATCTGCTTCATATCATGGTAGAATTCGCTCTCGGGTGATATGGAGAATTTTTCAAAGCATGGTTTCGTATGTTTCCACCATTCTATTGTCACTTCGTCCTGTTCCATAATTTTCATATCGTTTTCATAATTTTCACCGATATATTCAAAATAGGCAAATACCATATCGTCCTGCAGAAAGATTGAATAATTTCTTAAATTACATTGATGTATCATGTCCAAAACACCAGGCCATGGATTATTATGTAAATTAACATATTCCTCAATTTTATCTTTTCTAAGTTTTCCTAACTGTCCAAAAATTATTTTACTCATATCTTACCCCATTTTAACAAACCTTTATCAATTCAATCAGTTTATTATTAATCTCTCTTTGAGTTGTTATCAATTAGAACAACAATAACCAGAATAATTCCTTTTACAACCCACTGCCAATATGAATTGATGCCTAATAATACCATGATGTTTGATATAACCTGTAAAAAGAGAGCACCGATTACAATTCCAGCAATACGACCACGACCTCCGGTAAGAGAGGTACCGCCCAATACGCAGATTGTCATGACATCAAAAAGAAGATTATCACCCAAGGTAACATTACCTGATAACGTCTTGGAAGTAAGTCCCAACGCGCCAACAGCTGACAGTATACCACATACAACAAATGCAAGAATTGCTATAAAACTAACATTTAAACCGGATAGTTTCGATGCTTCCTTATTGCCTCCAACTGCATAAAAACTGCGGCCAACCGCTGTATGTGTCGTAAATATGTAAAGAATAATTGCACACACAAGCATTAAAATAACTGCAACCGGTACAATTCCCACTTTTCCAAGCGCCAGTTTTCCGAAGTTAGATGGCAGTCCCGAAATTGGTAACCCGTCGGAATAGATATAATTTACTCCCTTTAGCATATTCATAATAACCAACGTTGCAATAAAAGATGGTAATTTCCCATATACAACAAGAGCTCCGTTGATTATTCCAATTAATGCAGATGTTACTATGACAATCAATATGCAAACCCAGATCGGCCATCCATTATTTACTGTAAAACCAGCAAAGAGAATTGACACCATTCCTATGATTGAGGAAATGGACATATCCATTTCACCAATTAATATTACAAAGAATTCACCCATAGCTATAATTGCAACAAACGATGCCTGTCGAAGTACATTCATAATATTTGTAGGTGTACGGAAATTGCTGTTTAGGCAACATATCGCAAACAATGCAACAAATAAGAATGCAATCATCCAGTCACTAAGTAGTGCCTTGAATCCATCATTATACCTTTTAGACTTTATTTTATAATCACTCATTTTGCATTCACTCCTAATAAATTATTGATAATGACTTCCTGGGTTTTCCTTTCACCCTCTACAACATCCATAATTGCGCCTTCATACATAACATAGATTCGGTTGCATAAGCCTATCAGCTCCTCCATCTCAGGCGAAACCAGAATTACTGCCTTTTTCTGCTTTGTCAGCTCATGAATCAGATTATATATCTCGAATTTAGCACCGATATCAATCCCTCTAGTAGGTTCATCCAAAAGAAAAATCTCAGTTTCACGTAGTATCCATTTAGCAATAACAATCTTCTGCTGATTACCACCAGACAGCTTGCTGACATTTTGCCATAAGGAATAATAGTTAAGGTCCATCTTCTCATTAATATCATAGGCACTCTTTAATTCTTCTTCATGGTTTTGGAATATACGTAATTTTCTGAACTTATCCATAGAAGGAAGTATTGTATTGTCCTTGATACTAAATTTCAGATTTAGTCCTAGGGTCCTTCTTTCATCTGGTACAAGTCCCATTCCCAGCTTTATCGCTTTATATGGTTTTCTTACATTAACCTTTTTACCCTTTACTCTTACCTCACCTTTTACGGTCTTATGATGGCCAAAAATAGCCTGAATAAGCTCGGTTTTACCTGCTCCCAAAAGTCCTGCAAGTCCTATTACTTCACCTTCACGTACCTGTAAGTTGATATTTCTGAAAGCTTTTGAAGCTGTAAGATCCTTCACTTCAAGAATGATGTTACCGATATCTTCATTAATTGGCGGATAGACATGAGCCAGTTCTCGTCCTATAATCATCTTAACTAATTTGTTTTTATCAATATCTGCCACATATCCAGAATTAATATAGCGGCCGTCACATAATACCGTATAAGTATCACAGCATTCAAACACTTCATTCAAACGATGAGAAATATAAATAATCCCAGTTCCTTGTTTCTTCAGTATTTCAATAATACGGAAGATATTCTCTATGTCTTTTTCCTGAAGTACTGCAGTAAGCTCATCAAATATTACAATCTGTGGATTATCCATAATTGCCTTTGCTAATTGAATGATCTGTCTTTCTGCGGTTCTTAAATTTTTAACCGGTACATGCAGATTAACATTACACTGCAGGAAATCCATAATTTCCTTTGCCTGCTGATCCAATGCTTTCCAGTCTACAAAACCATGTTTCGTTTTGTAGCGTCCTATAAATAAGTTTTCTACTCCATTCATATCACCCATTAAGGTAAATTCCTGATGAACAATAGCTATTCCTTTGCTTTGAGATTCTCTCACGCTATAGGAAGGTATTTTAACCTTTTCACCTTTAATATAGAGTTCGCCTTCTGTCATCTTATTCTCGCCGGTAATACATTTAGACAGTGTAGATTTTCCTGCTCCATTTTCACCTACGAGGGCATGACATTCACCAGGCATTAATGTAAAATTAACACCCGATAGCGCTTTTACACCAGGAAACTCCATCGTACAGTTTTTTATCTCTATCAAGGGTGTTATTTTTCCTTCTTTGTCATCCAATTTTGTATTCCCCCTTTCATTTATAGCCATAACCATCCAAGAGCTTCTACTCCCGAACAGATGATGTTATCATCCGGTTCCTCAGGATGCCTGATATTATGTATCAGCCTTTTTATCTCATGATATGGGAACATGCAACTTCCCACACCAGTTTCATTTACCGGATTAATATCAAAGAACATTTCCTTTACAATGTCATAATCCTTTTCGTTATAATAAAGGATTTTGTCTAATAACTGATCTTTCTTTGTAGGATCCTGCTCTTTTTCATACTCAAGTGCTGCCAATACCATATCATAAATTACTGCATTTCGACGTTGTGCATTTTCCAATTTATCAAAATGCGGTAGCCATGGACGTAGTTTTTGACTATGATAGGCTTTTTCTCTTAGTATATTGATTTTATCTAGAATATCTGTGTGATTTGATTTTGCCGTAAGGATAGCAGGTATATCATTTTGGGTCATCTTATTCTTCTGGAATGGGAATGGTGTCGTATATAATGGAATTTGACTTTCATGAATAGTAACAATATTCTTCATAATATATAATACAGTTTCACCCAATTCACCAAAGTTAAGGCTGCATGCTTTATGATAGAATTCCTCTTCATCCATCATGGAACCCCACCCATAATTTCCATGAGCAAATAAATGCATAAATAATCCATACCATTCAAACATAAATCCGTTGATGCCATGGACATTCATCCTTACACTCCCTTTATGTTGCATAATATCAGTTTCTAAAACCTGTACATTTGCTTCATCTTCATAACGAATCATGTTGGATTTAAAAGTACGGTACAATCTTCCCATGGTTGAGGTAATTGAATTTGATTCCGTATCTCTGCCCCATATCCGATCCTTTCCGAAAACCTCACACCACTTGCTAAATTCCGTCTCCGGAACATAAAGCCCAGGAGCCCAGAATAGCATAATATCCTTTGGCATAGAGTCCAAACACTCTTTTAGGAAGTCCGGATCTTTTTCCAACGGCGGCTGTCTGAATGCACGAATTCCTAAAACAACTGCCGGATTTATTTCACGTATTGCATCATATATCTTTCCTAACAGCCACATATTTGCTTTATGCTTTGCTTCTCCCGGTGTCTTTGCTGTAGCATGCCAGCGTTTTTTACACTCCTCACATTCACAGTACCAGAAACCTTCTTCGCTTTCCTCCAAGGTATATCCGTCAAATCCTAATCTTGCTATCTGACGCATAGATTCTACGATATAATCAACTGTTCCCGGATAACTAAGGCATAGTGAATCAAAATCATTTAGGAAACCACTGCTTTTTGGTGGCTTTGTTCTCGCTTGTGGGTGCTTTATTGTATATGCACCGTTATATGAATTTAATCCGACATAAGCAAATACTTTTACTTCAAATTTATGTGCCAGTTGAATGAATTGATCTAGAAATGGTTCCTCCAAATTAGGATGTGTATAACGAACAGTAAGCCATCTGCGGTTTTCTGCATTCCATATCTTAACCGGTATATTTTGAAAAACTGTTTCCGGATATTCTGAAAGCTCAAAAGGCCAATATCCATACATAACCAAATTAAACTGATTGATCTTATTATCCAGACATATATTCAAATACTGTACCCAGTCTTCATATCCCCATAACTGGCTATCAAATCCCAAGCGGCCATAACCTGCATACCAGGAAAAGGTTTGAGCAATTGCTCTGACCGGCAACGATGGATAATCAGTTATATGGCAGAGTGGTAGTCTATAGTAACCATCTACTGTTTCAGACAAGAGCATTTTAATTGAAGTAATTGCATTGATAAAGCCAGCTTTGTTTTCATATTTTAATAAAACTTCATTCTCTGAAATACTGATATCATATCCTTGAGCATTCAGTAATTCCACATTCTCGGCATTTATCCCTTCCAGTGAATTACTGATTCTTACTTTTAGACCATCTGCTTGATTTTGTGTATGGAAACCGATATTTTTATAATTCCAGAAACGAAGTTTTGTTAATTCTATTAATTCGGATAAGTCAATATTAGTATTATCTACTTGTAAACATATACTACGGAATAAATCTGTAAATCCATCCCAATCTTCTATGTACTTCGGTTCAGGCAATAAATTTATCATACTGCTTAAGCCTCCTTTTTATCCTATCAGTCGGCAGGCTTTTACCTGCCGACTGTATGTTTATATTACAAACAGATTATTCCACTTAGCCTAACCACTTCCATGATTTCCAATCATACTTGTCTACGTTATCTGGAGTAATACTTTCTGGTTCAGGTAATTCATAATCTGCAGGAAGCTTTTCTTTCTTTACAAGTGCCTTATACATTGCATCTGCTGCCTGATAACCAAGAACTACTGGATCCTGCAATACTTCACCAATCCAATTTTCATTTTTTTCAGTTATCCATGTAAGTACATCCTTATCTCCTGCGATACCAACAAACTTGATTTCATTTCTTCCCTGAGCTACAGCTGCATTATAAGCGCCTACAACTTCTGTATCATTATGTCCGCTTACAACATCTATTGTCGCTTCACGCTGAAGTACATTTTCCATTAAGGTCTGAGCGGAATCACGGGTTCCTGCTCCGCTGTCTCCTTCTTCGATAATCTTTGCATTAGGGAATGTTGCAAGTACAGTCTCCTTAAATCCATTAAAACGATCCGCTGAAACCTGACCGGAAGTAGGGCGTGTAATAAATAAGCAAACAGGATTATCTTTATTCAATGTTTTAAGGTATTCTACTGCTAGCTCTCCTGCTTTCACTCCCAATGCTTTCATATCATGACCTACAAAAGTTGACCATACAGCATCTTCCTCTGATTTGGTTTCCTGTCTGTAGTCACCAATTACGAATGGCATGCCTTGTGCAGTATATTCTTTCATAGTAGGAATTGCTGAAGATGCGTCAGCAGGGAACAGTATAATTCCTTTACTTCCTGCAGCTATCATGTTTTCAACATTAGTTAACATTGTCTGAACATCAGATCTGGAATCTTGGAAATCATACTCAAACTTAACACCATTCTTCTCACCATTAGCTGCCATCCAGTCGTTACAGCCGTCAACAACTCCCTGATACCAGGTATAAGCTGTCAATTCCATAATAGAAACGCCAATCTTATACGTTTCTGCTTCTTTTGTGTCTGCTGGCTGACTTGCAACCGGTGATTCACTACTTGGGCTTTCTGAAGCTGGGGCTTCTGAAGCTGGTTTGGATGGTTCTGGTGATGTTTTCTCTGAATTCGAACCACATCCTGCTAAACTCAACATCAAAATTGAAGCTAAAACTAGTGATACTACTTTTTTCATAAAAATCCTCCTTTGATTTTTTCAAATGATTTAATCATTTGTTTCGTTTTTTGGTGCAATTTGTATATATTTAACACCCTTTCGAATGTATTCTCATTTTAGTACCAATATTCGACATAGTCAATACGTTCAAAATGTTTTAAATTTAAACGTTTCACTTTGTTTACAATTCATATTCAATGTTATATAATAACCTAAAATAAATACTAAAAGGGGAGCAATTGACATGATTACAATTAAAGATGTTGCCAAAATGGCTGGCGTTTCCATCGGTTCCGTATCTAATTATATAAATCGTACAAAACCTGTCAGTAAAGATCTTTCTGATAAGATTCAGGCAGCAATAGACAAGCTTCAATATTCTCAAAATATGTCAGCCAAAACTCTGAAATCCAATAGCTCTAATGATATTGGCGTTATTCTTCCAAATCTAGATGATTCCTATTATGTACAATTATTTCAAGGAATAGAAAACTCCTTTCAAAATACAAATTATTATGTAAATCTTTCATTTTCCTACGATATACCAGCTCTTGAGCAGAATATCGTTCATAATTTTCTAAAACGACGGATATGCGGATTGTTACTTGTTTCTTGTCAGCCTGATAATTGGAAATTTTATCACGATAATTTCACCTCCAAAGAACGCCCCCTCGTACTAATTGATCGTAGCATACACAGTCTGGATGCAAACTATGTATCCTTTGATAATTATTCAATTATTAATAATATAACCATTAGCTTGCTGGATCAGTCCTATAAAAATATCTTTCTAATGTCCGGACCGGATAAATTTGATTGTGAATATAACTGTATTAATGGATACAGAGCAGCCTATGAGATGAAAAACCAAACGTTTGATCCTAATTCCATTATTACGACCAATTTAAGCAAGGAAGATGCTTTTCGAAAAACAATACAGTTATTAAAGAGAACGAAACCTGATTCCATTATCTCAACGTCAGAATCAACCTCAACAGGTATTATTGAGGGTCTTAATATACTCGGGTTCAGTACTGATGATATACCGGTACTGACCCTAGGAGAAGAACATTGGAATCTATATACCCACTCCTTTGCCAACTTTTCCGCAGCCCGCCCTGCCATTAACCTTGGACAGACAGCCTCCAATCTTTTGCTAGAGCAAATAGTGTCACCCTATACGAAAGAGACCGAAAAGATAATATTGAAAAACACAATAACAATGAATACTTTTTCGAAATCAAATGAAATTAGTATAACCTCCTCTGAGCAAATGGATCAACAGCGCTCCATTAAAATACTCATGATGGATAATCCACAGGTTCATACACTTCAGGGCTTAATAAAGAATTTTGAAAAACATTATGGTATCCATGCCAATATTACTATTTTACCGCATCATCACCTTTATGATGAAATAATAAACAACCATTCTACTACAGATATCCCTTATGATGTAGTGATGTACGATTTACCATGGCTCTCTTCTCTGGCCTGTGATCACATTCTGGAGGATATTTCTGAGGTTATTCCTGAAATAGGTACCGATATTTTCTTGCCGAACTGTCTAAAATACTTTAGTTACTTTAATCACCGTTATTATGGAGTCCCTTTTACGTATGCTCCGCAGATATTTTATTACAGAAAGGATTTATTTGAAAATCCGATACTAGCTGCAGAATACAAAAAGCTTAATTCTATGTCCCTCCGTCCGCCTTTAACATTAAAGGAATATAATACGATAGCCAATTTCTTTACTAATATAACAGATGCCATTAATTATGGTATTTCGATACCTGCTGCCTATGATGAATGTCTTGCTCCTGAGATTTATATGCGTCTGCGTGCTTATAACGGTAATTTATTTGATTCAAAGAACAATGTGTGCTTTGATTCTACTCAGACACTAAAAGCCTATATCAATTTTCTCAAATCCATTAAAGTTGCAAAGCCAAATTACCGTACAGCTACTGATGTAAGCGTAGCACAAGACTTTATACAGGGCGAAACATGTATGTTAATCAGTTATCCAGGCTTTTTGACTGATATTGTTGATTTAAGGAAAAGCAGTATGATTGGTTCCATAGGATATCATCATATTCCAGGACGCAGCCCACTTTTAGGTGGTTGGAGTTTCGGCATCAGCAGCCGATCCAGGAATAAAAAAGATGCTTTAGATTTTTTGAAATGGACTTGTCATGAACAGACAGCTAACTATTTTGCTATGCTTGGCGGACAATCAGCACTTGTATCTACCTACACAAATGACGAGTTGAATAAACTGTATCCTTGGCTTCCTCTGTATCATTCGACTTATCAGTATACGAAACCTACGCTTCCACCACATTTAAAAAACAATAGAATAATTTCACAAAATGAAATAGATTCTATTGTATGTAAATGGATTTATAAACTTTTTGATGATGAGTTGGAGATTCAGGAGGCTATTTCCAATACCCATCA
>JAEZPG010000024.1 GCA_023413555.1 Bacillota bacterium
TGAGAAATACATGGAGCATAGGCAATGATTATGGATGGGCCAGGATAACTTTCTGCCTCCACAAACGCTTTGATACACTGATTATAATCAGCACCCTGAGCAATCTGAGCTACATAGACATATCCGTAGCTCATAGCAATGCCAGCTAGGTCTTTCTTTTTAATCTCTTTACCACCGGCAGCAAACTGAGCAATGGCACCAGTCTGAGTTGCTTTAGAGGACTGTCCGCCTGTATTGGAATAAACTTCTGTATCAAATACAAGAATGTTTACGTCCTGACCAGAAGCAAGTACATGGTCTAAGCCACCGAAGCCAATATCATATGCCCAACCATCCCCGCCTAAAATCCATTGAGATTTCTTAGAGGCAAAATCTTTATTCTTTAAGATATAGGTTCTATCTGCATTGTCACAGTCGCAACCTTCCAGTGCTGCAATCATTGCTTCTGTAGCAGAATTGTTAGCTGTAGAGGAGTCCTTTGTTGCCAAGTATTGTTCTAAAGCAGCCTTAACAGTGTCTTTTTCTGCAACTTGTAGAAGTCTTTCTGCAGACTGTAGCACTCTGGCTCTTAAAGCCTTCTGTGCCATTGACATACCATAACCATATTCTGCATTATCTTCAAATAGGGAGTTTGCCCATGCTGGACCCTTGCCCTTCTCATTTACTGTATATGGAGATGCTGGTGAGGAACCACCCCAGATAGAGGAACAGCCTGTTGCATTGGCAATGTACATTCTGTCACCAAACAGCTGAGTTAGTAATCTGGCATATGGTGTCTCTCCACAACCCGCACAGGCACCGGAGAATTCCATTAAGGATTGTTTAAACTGGCTTCCCTTTACACTGGTCTCCTTAAACTTCTCAAAGACAGGAGCAGGTGTTGTAATGGTTTTTTGATAATCCGCCATTGGCTGTGAACCTAATTGAGATGCAATTGGCTCCATAGTCAATGCCTTATTGCCCCTCTTACCAGGACATACATTAGCACAAGAACCACAACCGGTACAATCCATTACGGATACCGTCATAGCAAATTGGTATTGAGGTAATCCTGTCATAGGAAGAGTTGGGTAATCTGGCGCAGTCTTCGCTGCTTCCTCATCTAAAACAACAGGACGAATTACTGCATGAGGACATACATAGGAACAGAAATTACACTGGATACAGTTTTCTGGGTTCCAGCTTGGTACGTCGATAGCAATACCACGTTTCTCATAAGCCGCTGATCCACTTGGTATGGTACCATCTGCATATTCAGTAAAGGCTGATACCGGAAGGTCATTACCAGTCTGAGAGTTTACAGCTGCCTGAATGGTGTTGACGTATTTCACAACTTCTTCTCTACCACCAATTGCCTTCTCCTGTAAATCCTCATCCTTTGCGTCTGACCAATAAGAAGGAACCTTTATCTCAACAATTGCTTTGCTACCTGCATCAATTGCAGCATGGTTCATCTTAACAATATCTTCGCCTTTGCTACTATAGGTTGCAGTTGCTGCATCCTTCATATACTTAAGAGCCTCATCTGCAGGAATAATATTGGCTAACTGGAAGAATGCAGACTGCAATACTGTATTAATTCTTCCGCCTAACCCTATCTCCTTACCTATCTTAAATCCATCTATTGTATAGAACTTAATCTTATGGTCCGCCAAATATCGTTTAACCTGTCCAGGTAAATAGTCATCCATCTCTTCCTGGGTCCAATTACAGTTAAGCAAGAAGGTTCCACCATCTTTTAAATCCTGCACCATGTTATATTTACGAATATAAGCAGGAGTATGACAGGCAACAAAATCAGCCTTATTGATCAGATAGGTTGCCTTAATTGGGTCCTTACCAAACCGTAAATGAGAAATAGTAACACCGCCAGATTTTTTAGAGTCATAATCAAAATAAGCCTGTACGTTCAGATCGGTATGGTCACCAATTATCTTGATAGAATTCTTGTTCGCTCCTACGGTACCATCTGCACCTAAGCCCCAGAATTTACAACTAATCGTACTCTTTGGTGTCGTATCCGGATTCTCTACTCTTGGAAGGGATAGATTCGTAACATCATCTATTATGCCAATGGTAAATCTCTCTTTCTCTTCATTGCGATATACTGCAATAATATCTGCAGAAGTAGTATCTTTAGATCCTAAACCATATCGTCCGCTAAATACTGGTGTATCCTTAAACTGACTGCCTCTTAAGGAAGCTACTACATCCATATAAAGTGGCTCACCAAGAGCTCCCGGCTCCTTTGTACGATCTAGTACACTGATACACTTAACGGTATTAGGAATCACAGAGAGCAAATGTTTTGCGCTAAATGGGCGATATAGGCGAACCTTAATCAAGCCAACCTTCTCCCCTGCTGCCTGAAGATAATCAATCGTTTCCTCTATGGTGTCACACACAGAACCCATTGCAATAATTACTTTCTCAGCATCTTCTGCTCCATAGTAATTAAATAATCCATAGTTTGTACCTATTCTCTTATTTACCTGCTCCATATAATTCTCAACTACAGCAGGTATCTCATTATAATATATATTGGATGCTTCTCTTGCCTGGAAGAACACATCTGGATTCTGGGCAGTTCCACGTATTACAGGGTGTTCTGGATTCAGCGCACGGTTTCGGAAAGCTTCTACTGCATCCATATCCACCATTTCAGCTAATTCATCATAATCCCACACCTCAATTTTTTGAATCTCATGAGAAGTTCTAAATCCATCGAAGAAATGAAGAAATGGTACTCTTCCTTTAATTGCAGATAAGTGTGCTACTGCACCAAGATCCATGGTTTCCTGCACATTGCCAGCACATAACATTGCGTATCCTGTCTGACGGCAGGCATATATATCGGAGTGATCACCAAAAATAGACAACGCATGGGAAGCTAATGCTCTGGCTGAAACATGAATTACTCCTGGAAGTAATTCTCCAGCCATCTTGTACATGTTAGGTATCATTAGTAAAAGTCCCTGAGATGCCGTATAGGTTGTGGTCAAAGCTCCTGCTTGCAAAGAACCGTGAACAGCACCAGCTGCTCCGCCTTCTGATTGCATCTCTGTTAATAGAACAGGTTGACCAAAGATATTATTTCTACCCTGTGTTGCCCAAATGTCAGTATAATCTGCCATAGGGGATGATGGGGTGATTGGATAAATCGCAGCTACCTCTGTAAATGCATAAGAGACATGTGCTGCTGCGGTATTGCCATCCATAGTTTTTCTTTTCCTAGACATTATCTAATATCCTCCTTATCGTATATTTATGAATTATCCAACTATGATATGTATAGTTGTTTATGGAATAATTCAACGTCTTTACGCTATTGATTTTATCATTGATAAATAGAAAAGTAAAGATTTTATGAGATGTTACATCTTGTGTAAACAATTCAAACAATTTATAAAATTTGTACTTGCTTTTTTCTTTTTCATCGTATATAATAGACTTTGCTGATGGGCTATCGCCAAATGGTAAGGCCCTGGATTCTGATTCCAGTATCTGCAGGTTCGAATCCTGCTAGCCCAGTATAAAGGGAGCGTTGTTTCATGATTTCATGAAACAACGCTCCCTTATTAATACTATATTCTGTATGAGTGTGTCCCTCACACACTTGTATCCAATTCTTAAAATGCTTTTTTCTAGAAACTAGAAAAAAGAGAGTCTGCCCCATTCAAATGCCTTAACCGTTACAAGTACAGTTAAGATTAAATATGCACAAATAGTAAAACCAGTGATGCAATATGCAATATAGTTCTTCCTATTCTCTCTAAATGGTTTCATTACAACAAACGGAGTAAAATTATTAACATAAGCCACTACAAGTGACATACAAACATAAACAAAAACACCTACAGCAACAGCAGTCCATGTTCCCATAGTATACCCATTATATTTATAGCTATTTTCAATAAACCGAATCATTGGTATGTGAAAACCTACATAAAGAATAGTATTTCTTCCTATATAAGAAAACAATCTCATGATTGGTAATTTAATTACAATAAGTATTATTGCAAAACTTAGAGTAAATGCTGTTATATAATAGTAAAAGAATGATCTCTGAATGTTAGCTGTCATGGATATCCGTCCATTCAGATGAGAGGTATAGCTTCCGATGACCACAAAAATTAGGATTGTCAACAGATAATACCACTTTTTCACATTTAGTTTATCTGTAATTGGCTTACTTTGCTGCATGAGTAGATACCCGACATAGTAAAAGGCAATTCCAGTAAATGCCACATCAATATGCCAAAAGAGGGGAAGCTTTACCTTGTTAATACTTTCAATATAGCTGATAATCGAGCAAAGAATAACGAATATAGCCACTCGTTCCTTGCAATTATTTGCGACCCTTTCAAAGAGATAAATCAACACCTCTATAACAAACAAAGTAACTAAAAACCAAGTTGCATTAGAAGGTGTCTGGTACTTCAGGTTGTTACTGAAGAAGATTCCCTTAAACAACTCAAATAATGTCGGTGATGCATTGGTCAAAAGCTTAAAGTTCAAAATCCATACAGGCAACATTGCAATATTCATAAATACATGGGGCAATAGTAGCTTCTTAGCCTTATCCTTCACACAGGCCGAAAAAGTAGGATACTTATTGGCCCGATGTGTCATCCCTGAAATCATAAAAAAGATTGGCATATGAAATGCATAAATATAAGTATTTACAGACTTAGGTAATGCCACATGACCAATTACTACAAAAAACATGGCAATGCCACGTAACTGATCCAACCACAATAGCCTTTCTCTTGGTTGTACTGTATTCATTATTAACCTCATTTCATAGTATAATATCCTATATATTATCATTTAAAGCCTTTCATGTAAAGAAATTCCTCTATTTATTATAAGATGCGACCTCTTCTCTCAAATCACGCTGCCACATTTACATGTATGTGATTTCTGTACATCGCCAAGTACACCATGAAAAAGCACCACCAAACTCAACTGGTGGTGCTGCTCTTCTATAATTCTATTTTGTCATACATATTGGTCGTAACAAAATCAATTCCTTTATTAAACAATTTCTTTGCACTTTCCATGCCATTTGCGGTTACCGTATATGCTCCTACTATTAAACCTCGTGCATGAGCTTTTTCAATTCTAGATTGAGTCACATTAGAGTCAATAGGAACATTCATATTAAAACCTAAACTCTTTGCTTCCTCAATGTTTTCATCAGTCATATAGCATAGCCAGTAAATATCAAGAGTATGGTCAATACTTTTGAACTTCTTCATAGCATTTAAACCGCCTGTGATGATGGCCCGATTTTTAATGCCTACTTCATTAAGCAAATTCACTACCTTGTGATAACCTGTACTACTTAGGCTCTTTATATGGAGCACTGGTCTCACTCCATAAATCTTACATACATACAAATAATCCTTTAAAGTCGGAATAGTGAGCCCTGGATAAAGAGAGTGGTTACTTCCATTGTTTATTGTTGCTTTTTGAAGCTCTTCATAGGTAAAGCTACTGACGGAACCTGATTTGCCAGTCATCCTATCAATCGTATTGTCATGAATTAATACCAGTACTCCATCCTTAGTTTCCTGTACGTCACATTCAACCCCCATATACTTACCGCTCTCGCCCGCTATCTTATACGCTGGGATTGTATTTTCGGGTGCCACGGCACAACTTCCCATATGAGCGACAAATTGATTTCTGTTATATTTAATATCTGAATAATTCTTTACGTTAAACTTCACAGTAGCTGTAGTACCTACATCATCCTTTGACTTTACATAGATAGAAGCATTACCCGCTTTTAATGCTTTTACAACCCCGCTTGAAGATACGGTAAGAATACTGGTATCGCTGGAGGTAAAGGTAATACCTAAATCTGCCACCTCACTTGGGGTTACCACTGGGTTTAACTCATATGTTTCTTTTACTACTAATTTTTGAATGGTAGTTGGTACTGTAATCGTTGTAAGTGACTTTACTACATCTACTGTTATATTTTTCTTAACATCCGTTCCATCTGTAGAACTGGCTGTTATCTTGGCGGTTCCTAATGCAAGTGTCTGAATAACACCATTTGAATTTACGGTAGCCACCTTTGGATTAGAAGACTTATAAGTTAGGGTTTTCTTGTAAGCAGTACTTGGACTTGCATTAAAGGAGCCCGCTACTTTTTTCCCTGGTAAGGCAACAATTTTCGAAGTCTTTGTCGTTATGGTAGCTACTGGTCGAAGCACATTAATCTTATACGTGGTATATTTTCCACTTCCATCCGCAGCTTTCACCTTTATGGTTACTGATGCACTACTTTTTCCGCTAGGAAGCCCTACTGCTTTAACAACACCTTTACTGGATACTGTTGCAATCTTATTATTTGAGGAGCTATATACCAAATCTTTGTTACTTGCCTTAGATGGTGAAATAGTCGTCTTTAGCTGTAAGGTCTTCCCAACAAAAAGACGATTATTCGATGCTGTTACCTTAACCTTACTTACCTTTGTTCCTACCGTAATCTTAACAGAAACCTTCTTCTTACTTCCATCTCTTGCAGTAGCGGTAATAACTGTAGTACCATTTCTTCTGGCTGTCACTTTACCACTTTGGTTTACATAGGCTATAGATGGTTTAGAACTTGTCCATTTTAACTTTTTATATGTAGCATTGGACGGAGCAATGGAAGCATTCAAGCTCAATGTACTTCCTCTTGTCATGGTCCTTTTGCTGTTAATGACATTCGTTATAGAGATGTTAGTTACCTTTTTTGATGCAGCCTGTACATTCTGTGCTGGTGCAAAAAAAGCACAACTCACAAGACAAAACACTGCTATAAATATAATCTGTCTGACTCTCTTCACCTTGGATCAATCCCCCTCCTGTTTTCTGCTAATACTTCATATTATCTATTTTAAACCTATATTGTGAATTATACAAACACAAATTGTCTAAATTATGTCAAATAAACATATTGTACATATATTTTTCACATAATATATCGTTAAATTCTATAAAACCCATTAGTATTCAGATAAAATATTATTATTTACTATGAAATTAGTAATAATAATATCATGAGTACAAGACTAATACACCATAATTTTATAAATGCGAGGATAAATTATGAATATATATGATATATTAGGTCCAATCATGGTGGGGCCATCCAGTTCCCACACTGCAGGCGCCTGCCGAATCGGCTACGTAGCCAGACAACTTCTTGGGGAACCTGTAACAAAAGCCTCCATCTACCTACATGGATCATTTTTAAAAACAGCACAGGGCCATGGAACCGACCGAGCAATAGTGGCTGGGTTACTTGGTATGAAGCCGGATGATATCAGGATTCCCGACAGTTATGACTATGCTAAGAAAGCTGGAATGAAGTTTGTATTTCACCCGATTGTTTTAAAAGGGGTACATCCAAACAGCTGTCAGCTTGTACTATCAGGAAAGAAAACAAAGAAGCTGACGGTCATAGGCTCCTCTCTGGGTGGAGGCATCATTAAGATTTGTAGCATCGACGATCTAGCTGCTAACTTTGGTGGTGATTACCCTACTTTAATTGTTCATAACGATGACTTACCCGGTCATGTGACAGAGGTGTCTTCCGTACTGGCCAAATGTGACGTAAATATTGGTACTATGCAGCTTTATCGCGACAATCGTGGTGGAAGAGCTGTCATGATTATAGAATGTGACCAAGAAGTTCCAACAGAGGCTATTGAACAGCTCTCCTATTTGCCAGGCATTCATAAAATCACGTATCTAAGCTTACAGAATGACTAAGAGGAGGAAAAAATGAGTTTTCAGTCAGTTGAAGAGATATTAGAAATATGTAATAAGGATCACTGCGATTTCTATGAAGCTGTATTAAAACAGGATATGATAGAAAGATGCGTTACAAAAGAAGATTCCATAGAAAAAATGAAAGAATTATATGATGCTATGCATCTATCAAAAAAACACTATGATGGAAAGCTTCGTTCCAAAAGTGGAATGTCAGGAGGAGATGGTGAAAAAGTAGAAAAAGCCTCAAAAAAGGGCGTTTTAATAGGTGATCCATTTATGGCTGAGATTATTGCTACTGCCTTAAAAATAACAGAATCCAATGCCTGCATGAAACGAATTGTAGCCGCTCCTACCGCCGGCTCCTGTGGTGTAGTTCCTGCTGTCTTCTTAAGCATGGAACATCATCGCAAACTGCCCTATGAACATATGATCAAAGGATTATATGTAGTAGCCGGAATTGGACAGGTTATTGTCAATCGAGCATTTATCTCTGGTGCGGAAGGTGGATGTCAGGCTGAGATTGGCTCTGCCTCTTCCATGGCTGCTGCAGGAGCCTGTTACCTGATGGGAGGAAGTGCTGAAGCCTGCTGTCATGCAGCCGCTATAGCCCTAAAGAATCTGATGGGACTTGCCTGCGATCCAGTAGCGGGGTTAGTGGAAGTACCTTGTATCAAACGCAATGCTGCAGGTGCAGTGAATTCCATTGTTAGTGCCGATATGGCATTAAGTGGAGTAATAAGTGCCATCCCTTGCGACCAGGTATTTGATGCCATGCGGGCTGTAGGTACTGCTATGCCCCCTTCTATTAGAGAAACTGCAGATGGGGGCTTAGCAGTAACACCAAAAGGTCTTGAGATTGCAAAAAAGATAGAACATTACTAGTTGCAACTCTATAGAGATAGAAGTGTTCTGGCCGTATTAGACAATAGATTCTCTTTCTCTAAATCAGCAAGTGGTAGTGCTTTTACTGCTGCTATGGTATCGAGCTGGTCTCCCCAAGGAGAATCTGTTCCAAACATCATTCTTTCACTGCCATGAGTTTTTACAATCTGCATCAATAAATCTCTAGACAAAAATGGAAGTGTATAGCTGATATCAAAGTATAGTTTGAGGCCCGCAAGTAAATCTAACACCTGCTGCCAGCAGCCAAATCCACCGGTATGTGCCAGAATCAATTTATTATCCACATTATCCTCAAGTTTTAGCTCTTTATAAACTCTTAGGACTCTCTCTGGCGTACAATGTATAGGATTTGGCAACCCAATATCTAACCCTGCATGAGCCGAGATAATAAGATCCTGTTCCAATGCATAATCAATGATACGTAAATACTCTATATCATCAAAATAGGCCTCCTGATAATCGGGATGTATCTTTACCCCTGGCAGGCCTTTTTCTTTTATATTTCTAAGATGTTCTTTGTAAGCTGAATCCTTTGGATGGATCCCCCCAAAAGAAATCAGGTTATCCCTAACGTTTATCTTCTCTGCAAAAGCCGTTACGGTATCATATTGTTCCGGCTTTGTTACAACCGGAAGTACTACACTGTAATCTATCCCTGCTCTTTCCATGGAAGCCTGCAACCCCTCCACGGTTCCATTTGTATAAGCTTTAACCTGTCCCACTTTTTCTAGTTTCTCCACAGTCCTGACCGCAATTTTCTCTGGCCAGATGTGAGTATGCATGTCAATAATCATACCTTATCCTCCATTGCTATAAAACTATGTTCGGGTGTAATAATACATTGGTACCTTTTATCTAAGGCACAAATTTTCTCATTGATGTCTAAAGTCAGCTTATTCTCCTGCTCTACCGAGTAATTATGTGGCACAACCAAATCAAAGATGATATTGATGTGATTCTCTCCATTTACCATACGAAAATCATGTAAGGAAGCCTGAGGATCTAAAGCAACAAGAAGGTCCTTCACTTTTGTCTTTAAATCATTTACCGCCTGATTATTAACTTCCAATGGATCCATATGGATTACTAGAAAGATATCTAATTCCCTAAGCACATCCCTTTCAATTCCATCAATTAAATCATGAGCTGTCTCAATATTCATATCACTTGGTACTTCGGCATGAATGGTCGCCATTGTATTAGATGGTCCATAATTGTGTACAATTAAGTCATGACTGCCTACAATTCCCTCATAACTTTCAACCTTCTTGGTTAATACAGTATAAGTTTCTGGACTTACTGCCTCCCCAATTAATGGTTCTAAAGTATCCTTAGCAATTGCAAAACCAGCATATAGGACAAGAAGAGACACTAACAGACCCATATACCCATCAATTCTTAAATTGGTTATATAACCTACTAGAATGGAAATGACTGTAGCTGAGGTAATTAAAACATCTCCAAAAGCATCTGCTGAAGTGGCTTTCATAACACTAGAATTAATCCGTTTACCAAGCTTACGGTTAAAAAAACCCAACCATACCTTTACTAGAATGGATAATCCTAAAATAATAACAAGAACCAGTTTAAACTCCACCGCCTGAGGATGAATCACCTTATCGATGGCACTTTTAAAACAGGTTACCCCTACTTCAAATACTAAAAACGCTACAATAAGGGCTGCAATATATTCATATCTTCCATGCCCAAAAGGGTGTTCCCTATCAGCAGGTCGATTGGCTATTTTGACTCCTACAAAGCTAATAACACTGGAGGCTGCATCCGACAAGTTGTTAAATGCATCTGCGGTAACTGAAATACTTCCAATGATAATACCTATGACTACTTTTACAGCAAATAAAATGATATTACAAATGATGCCCACTATGCTAGCAAGAATTCCATACTGGGTCCGAACTTGCCTATTCTGTACATCTTCAGAATCTTTCACAAACATTCTTACCAATAGATTTGTCATATTATACTCCTTAGTGACACTCAGATTATAGTATTGTTACTCAAATTATTGTTTTATTATAGCACAATACTATTAAAATACTTCTTTTTTTTAAAGAAACTTAATATTTTCTTACAGTTCTTCCAAGTCGGTTGTCTCATGGCAAAGTCTAATGTAGAATATCACATAGAGGAGGCATTACTATGTATAAAATCAATATGTTATCACGTGCAGACAGTGTAAAAGGCCAGGGCGTTGGCTCCGCTTACCTAGAACAGGTTGCTTTGGTTAAACAAGAGCTGTCCGATCAATATAAAGTAGATATTAACAGCTTTACCATGGGAGACATTACCCACTATCACAGCATCAATCCTGAGTTCTTTCTTACCATTCCTAAGGCTAAGAGAAAGGGCGTTGCTGTTGGATATGTACATTTCATTCCGGAAACCCTTGAGGATAGTATTAAACTTCCTAAGTTCGCCAAAATGCTGTTTTACTGGTATGTAATGCGTTTTTACAAATCCATGGATCTCTTGGTAACTGTTAATCCATGGTTTATAATGAAGCTTGCTGAGTATGGTATCAATCCAAGGCGAGTAACTTACATTCCAAACTATGTGTCCTCCAAGCAGTTTTTTCCTATCACAAGCCATAGCAAGACAGCTCTTAGAAAAGAGTATGGCCTTCCAGAGAACAGATTTACTGTATTGGGTGTTGGACAACTTCAGATGAGAAAGGGCCTGTTGGATTTTATTGAAATTGCAAAAAAGATGCCAGATATTCAATTTGTTTGGGCTGGCGGTTTTTCCTTTGGCGTCATTACGGATGGTTATGAGGAAATCAAGAAAATTAAAGAGAATCCTCCAAAGAATGTGTGTTTCCTTGGCATCATTGACCGGGAGAAGATGAATGAAGTCTACAACCTGGCAGATGTTATGTTTTTACCATCCTATAATGAACTATTCCCAATGACTGTATTAGAGTCCATGAACTGTAATGTACCTATGCTTCTTCGGGATTTGGATTTATATAAAAATATACTATTTGATTTTTATCTTAAAGCAGACGACAACAAGGACTTTATAGATATCCTTCGTAAACTACAACTGGATTCTAATTTTTATGACAAAGCCGTGGAGATGTCAAAACGGGGAAAGGTCTTCTACGGCCGTGACAATGTAACTAAGATGTGGGATATATTCTATAAAAGAGCCATTCGTTATAAAAAGCATAAAGAAAAAAATAGAGCACTAAGAAAATTTTGTTAGTATTAAAATGAGAGGGATTATGGGTAAATATTTATTATGAAATCTAAGAGACTGAATTTAGTAATTATCATGATTGCTGCCTGTGCAGTTGCAAGTATTATTCTTTGGAAATTTGACATACGCGAATTGTATAATATTGTAGTGGCTTCTAATAAGAAGTGGATTTTACTTGCTCTTTTTTGCATGCTCTGCTACTGCATCTTTGAAAGCGGGGTTTTATACTGTACTGCTAACAGTATTCGCCGTAAACTTTCTTTCTTAAAAGCATTTAAGACTACAATGGTTGGGTTATTATTTAACAACCTGACTCCATTTCAAAGTGGTGGTCAGCCAATGCAATTATATTATCTGACTAGAGAATCCTTCATGGTGGGAGAAGCCTCCAGTATTCTGCTGATGAAATTTATCGTATATCAAGTATCCTTAATTGTGTACTCCACCATCCTGCTATTTGTCCGTTATCGCTTCTTCTATGAGCGTAGTGGTAAATTAGCAGCTTTAATCGGAATAGGTTTTTTAGTAAATATTGCCGTAGTTGTTGGCTTGATTCTAGTAGGTTTCCTTCCTCTTTTTACCACCAGATTGGTGAACGGAATGATTGCCCTACTATCAAAGCTTCATATTATTAAGAATAAAGAGAAGTCTTTACAAGGTGCTAAGCAACAGATTACTGGCTTTCATGATGGTTTCAAACAATTGATAAAACAAAAGAAAGTGTTGTTTCAAGCTGTTGTTGTATCCTGTGCCCAACTTACTGCTTTCTTCTTTATTCCATTTTGCATTTGTATGGCGTTAGGCGTACATGTCGGCTCTATCCTGTCTATGGTTGCAGCCAGTGCGTTTGTATTAATGATTTCCTCCTTTGTTCCTCTTCCTGGAGCATCTGGCGGAGCAGAAGGTAGCTTTTATCTACTATTTGGCATCTTTATTATCAATCCAAGTTTGATTGCAGTAGCCTTGATTCTGTGGAGAATCATTACCTACTACCTTCCTATATTGGTAGGTATCTTCTTCTGTGGTGTAAAAAAGGTACCAGCCTCGGAGATGCCTGTTGAATAACTTTTCCCTGTTTGATGCATAAGATATATTAAGGAAGTTTCCTTGTTGCAATTTGATAAATAAGATAGGAAAATGTATGAAAATATTAGTGGATGCGGACGCTTGTCCTGTAAAAGACATTATTGAGGAAGTAGCCAGTAGCTTTAACTTGGAGGTCTATATGATTATTGATACCAGTCATGAGCTATATTCGAACTATTCCTCTATTATACAAGTCAGCAAGGCTCCCGATGCTGCGGATTTGGCTCTCTTTAATCGTACTGAAGCTGGAGATATTGTAGTTACTCATGATTATGGAGTTGCATGTATGGTACTAGGCAAGAAGGCGTATGCCATTAGCTTTAACGGCAAATGGTTTACCGATAAAAATATAGATGTTCTTATGTTTGAACGTCATGTTGCCGCCAAACAACGCAGAAACGGTATTCATAGCTGTAGCATGAAGAAACGTACCAAAGAAGATGACCTTAGATTTAAAGAAAGCTTTACGAGACTTTGTGTATATGCACTTAACAATAGGCAATAATTAAGGCAAGGGAGAAAACTCCCTTGCCTTTTCAAGTATATGGCTTATGCTACCTTTGCAGCGCTCCCCACATTGTAATGTTAGCGAATTGCATCTTTCATTTCTTTTACGAATTTGCCTACCAACTCAGGGGCTTCTGTTCCATAACTACCTATTTGCTTTACAATGGCACTTCCTACAATAACACCGTCTGCTATCCCTGCCATATCCGCTGCCTGCTGTGGGGTAGCGATTCCAAATCCTATGGCACATGGTACATCTGTATTTTCTTTGATTACACTTACAAGAGAAGTTAAATCTGTCTCTATATCCTCTCGTACACCAGTAACTCCAAGAGATGAAACCACGTAGATAAATCCACTTGCTTCCTTAGCAATCATTGCAACTCGATTCTTCGAAGTTGGTGCAATAAATGAGATAAAATCAAGCCCGTACTGTTTACACAAGGAATCAAATTCTTCCTTTTCCTCAAATGGTACATCCGGAATAACCAAGCCATCCATACCTATCTCTGCACAAGTCTTTATGAACCTTTCTGAACCATAGGAAAAAACAACATTTGCATAAGTCATAAATACCATTGGTATCTTAATATCTCTTCTGATATCCCGAACAAGATCAAATATATCATCCGTTGTGATCTGATTGGTCAAAGCACGAAGGCTGGCTTCTGTAATAACTGGTCCTTCTGCTGTTGGATCAGAAAATGGGATTCCAAGCTCAATTATGTCGGCTCCATTTGCACTCATTTCTCTTATGATTCTACCGGTAGTTATTAGGTCAGGATCTCCACAGGTGATAAAAGGAATAAAGGCCTTTCCCTTCCCAAATGCATTTGCTATCTTACTCATAAAGATCCTCCCCTCTGTAACGGGCGATGGCTGCACAATCCTTGTCGCCTCGTCCAGAAACGGTTACTACAATAATCTGTTCCTTTGGTAAAATTGGTGCTAACTTCATAGCATACGAAAAAGCGTGGGAGGATTCAATGGCTGGAATGATTCCTTCTGTTCTAGATACATATTCAAATGCCTCCACCGCCTCCTCATCAGTGATGGCCACATACTCTGCTCTACCTGTATCATGAAGCATAGCATGCTCAGGGCCTACTCCCGGATAATCCAATCCAGCGGAAATAGAATATACAGGGGCAATCTGACCGTACTCATCCTGACAGAAATAGGACTTCATTCCGTGGAAGATACCAAGGCGACCGGTGCTTATGGTAGCAGCTGTCTCGAATGTATCAGTCCCTCTTCCTGCAGCTTCACAGCCAATCAGTCTTACTTCTTTATCTGGTATAAAGTTATAGAAGCTTCCCATGGCATTGGATCCTCCACCTACACAGGCAAGCACAGCATCCGGTAGTCTGCCTTCCTTTTCTATCATCTGCTCTTTGATTTCCTTTGAGATAACTGACTGGAAATCACGAACTATGGTTGGAAATGGGTGTGGCCCCATAACAGAACCAAGGCAGTAATGGGTGTCGTCAATGCGACTACACCATTCTTTCATAGCCTCAGAAACTGCATCCTTTAAGGTTTTGGTTCCACTGGTTACGGATACCACCTCCGCTCCTAAGAGTCTCATTCTATATACATTGAGAGCCTGACGTTTGGTGTCCTCTTCCCCCATAAATACTACACATTCCATACCTATTAAGGCTGCCGCTGTAGCAGTGGCTACCCCATGCTGACCTGCGCCAGTTTCTGCAATTAATCTGGTTTTTCCCATTTTTTTAGCCAAAAGCGCCTGACCAAGCACATTATTAATCTTGTGAGAACCTGTATGATTTAAATCCTCTCTTTTCAGATAAATCTTAGCTCCACCTAGATCCTTGGTCATTTTATCTGCATAGTACAAGCGACTTGGCCTTCCTGAATACTCATTAAACAAGTTCTCTAATTCCTTTTTAAACTCTGGATCCTGTTTATAATGATTATAAGCATTCTCTAGGTCTATTAAAGCATTCATCAATGTTTCAGGAACGTACTGTCCACCATGAATACCAAATCTTCCTTTTGACATAAGAAACCTCCTACCTTTCTCTTACTGTTTTAATAAATTCCTCTATCTTATTACAGTCTTTAAACCCATTGGTCTCTACTCCCGAACTAGTGTCAACTCCATACAAATAATTGGTAGTAGCTGCTTTCTCTATAGCTATTAAAACATTATCCGATTGCAAGCCTCCTGCCAGGAAAAATGGACGGTTTATTTTCTCAAGTAATGACCAATCAAAGCTTTCTCCTGTTCCCCCTGAACCATTATCTAATAAAACATAGTCGGCACTACCGGTGTTGGCTTTATTAACATCCTCGGGTATCCTAATTTCATAAGCCTGAATGATAGATCTTGTTGTATTAAATCTAAGCTTTTTTACATACTCGTCATCCTCTTTGCCGTGAAGCTGTATCATATCAATAATGCCTTGCTGGCAAAGGCTTAAAACAAACTCAATAGGTTCATTTACAAATACTCCGACTACCTGAATTCCTGCATCCAAATAGCCTCGAAGTTGCTTCGCCCTCTCCGGTGTAATATACCTTTTGCTGGTCTTTGCAAAAACAAATCCAATATAATCTGGCTTAAGAGCATTCACTATCTCTATGTCCTTTTTACTTGTCAATCCACATATTTTAATCTTTATCATAATAGCTCCTTTAGGGAAACCAGCATTGCCTCTTTATCCCTAGCCCTCATTAGGGTTTCTCCAATAAGGACACCATTTACACCAACATGGCTTAAGGCTGCAACCTCCTCTGGTGATTGAATACCACTCTCTGCGATAAACAGAATATCGTCTGGCACTAGTCTTCTTAGTCGTTGGCTATTCGTCACATCCACGCTAAAATCTTTTAAATTACGATTATTTACACCAATTATTCTCGCTCCTGCCCGTAAAGCCATTGCAATCTCTTCTTCATTATGAGCTTCCACGAAGGCTGACAAGCCTAAACTATCACAAATAGTAATGTATGCGGAAAGATTTTTTTCTGACAAAAGGGCACAAATTAAAAGCACTGCTGCTGCTCCGAGAGTCTTTGCCTCATAAATCATATACTCATCTACTACAAAATCTTTACGTAAGCAAGGAATTGCTACCTCCTTGGCTATCCCTTTAAGGTAAGTGTCACTGCCCATGAACCACTTCGGTTCCGTCAGAACAGAGATTGCTGCTGCCCCCGCTGCTTCATACTCCCTGGCAATTCCAAGATAGTCAAACTCCGATGTAATCAATCCCTTGGAAGGAGATGCTTTTTTACATTCACATATAAATGCCATAGGCTTAGTCTTAAGGGCTTCCTCAAAAGGGAATCCGGTATCACAATCCATGAGAAATGCTTCTCCCTTTATCTCCTCCATTGATTTCATTGCTTTCGTCTGATGAATTCTGATTTTGGTGTAGGACGCTATGGATTCTAATATATTACTCATTATTCACCTGTTGCCTTTCTAAACTCTACTAGCTTTCTATAGGCTGCGCCTGTGTCAATCAGTTGTGCTGCCAACACAATACCATCCTTTAAATTTGTTGCCTTCCCACCCACATAGAGGCCGGCTGCTGCATTGAGTAATACAGTATCTCTCATCGGTCCTGTAACTCCATTTAAAATGTCTGTGGTAATCTTCGCATTCTCCTCTGGTGTACCTCCAACCAGATCTTCTTTACTGCAACGGCTCAGTCCCAGATCTTCTGGAGACAGAATATATCCCCAATACTCTCCCTCTTTAAATTCACATATCGTTGTTGGGGCACTAAGGGACAATTCATCTAATTTATCCTGACCATAAACCACCATACCTCTTTTTACGCCGAGACTTGTTAATACACGAGCTAATGGCTGTACAAGTGTCTCGTCATAAACACCTAGAATCTGCATGGAAGGATGAGCTGGATTAGTGAGAGGCCCTAAGATATTGAATACGGTTCTAAATCCTAATTCCTTTCGTATAGATCCTACATACTTCATGGAAGTGTGATACTTCTGGGCAAACAAGAAACAAATCCCCACTTCTTGTAATAACTTTATACAGGTATCCGGCTCTAAATATATATTAATTCCAAGGGCCTCTAAACAGTCTGCTGTTCCACACTGAGAGGAAGCTGCTCTATTACCATGTTTGGCAACTTTAATTCCTGCAGCTGCTAGCACTAAGGCCGCTGTAGTAGAGATATTAAAGCTGTGAGCACCATCCCCTCCCGTACCTACAATGTCCATAACCTCCATATCATGGGTAAGCTGTAAGGCATGGCTTCGCATAGCTTCTGCACAACCTGTGATCTCCTGTATGGTCTCTGACTTAGTATTCTTTGTAGTAAGTGCTGCCAAAAATGCTGCATTTTGTGTCTGGGTTGTCTCCCCATTCATAATTTCATTCATTACTTGGAATGCTTCATCGTAAGTTAGATCTCCTTTATTCACAAGCTTAACAATAGCTTCTTTAATCATACTTATGCCTCCCTTTCATTACTTGGTCAATAAAATTCTGTAGTATATTCTTTCCCTCCGGTGTCATAATGGATTCCGGGTGAAACTGAAGCCCGTAGACCTCATCGGTTTCATGCTTTACTGCCATGATCTCTCCATCTATAGTTCTTGCGATTACCTTAAGACAATCGGGTAAGGTTTCCTCTTCCACTGCCAAGGAGTGGTACCTTGCCACAGGTACGGTGTCGGGGCAATTCTTAAATATTGGGATGGTACCATCGAGAATTGCCTGTGATTGTTTTCCATGCATCAGTTCCTTAGCATAGGTAATGGTTCCTCCATAGGCCTGGCAAATAGATTGATGTCCTAAGCATACTCCAAGAATAGGAATCTTACTTCCTAACTCTTTCACAGTCGCTACACAGATTCCTGCATCTTTTGGTCTACCTGGCCCCGGTGAAAGGATTATGGCCTCCGGTTGTAGAGATTCAAGTTCTTCCACTGTCATGGCGTCATTACGAATCACCTGAATATCAGAGGTGATAGAGCCAAGGAGCTGATACAAATTATAAGAAAAGCTGTCATAATTATCGATTATTACAATCATTCTACCTCCTCCTGCGCCTTCTCTACCGCACTCACTACTGCTGCTGCTTTATTCAGACACTCCTGATACTCCTTTTCCGGTATCGAGTCTGCCACAATGCCGGCTCCACTTCGGATAAATACTTTATTATTTTTCTTATATACAATTCGAATAGCAATGCAGGTATCCAGATTTCCGGTAAAGTCAAGGTACCCTATTGCACCACCATAGATTCCCCGTTTATTGTTCTCCAAATCATTGATTAGTTGACACGCTCTCAACTTTGGCGCTCCTGACAAAGTTCCGGCAGGTAGGATGGCGTTGATGGCATCTAGAGCATCTTTATCGTTTCTAATCTGCCCTTTTACCGTGGAACCAATATGCATTACATGAGAATACCGCTGTATGGTATGGTATTGCTCCACTTCAACGGAACCAAATTCACTAATCTTGCCTAAGTCATTACGTCCCAAATCTACTAGCATATTATGTTCTGCCAGTTCCTTGGTATCCTGTAAAAGTTCTTCTTCCAATCTAACATCCTCTTCTTCAGTTTCGCCCCTAGGTCTGGTACCCGCAAGAGGAAATGTTCGAAGTGTCCCCTGCTCTAGTTTTACTAAGGTTTCCGGTGAAGCACCCGCTACCTCCATATCAGAGCCGGAAAAATAGAACATGTAGGGTGACGGATTCAATGTTCTTAGAATCCGATAGGTATGAAACAGACTTCCTTCAAAATCTGCTTCCAACCGATTGGAAAGGACAATCTGAAAAATATCTCCCTCCACAATATGATGCTTTGCTTTCTCTACCATGGCACAATATTCCTCCTTGGAAAAGAGCGGCTGAAAGGAGGATAACAGCTTTCCAGCTAGCTCACGTTTTGGTTCCCCATTACAAATAAGCTCTGCCAACTCTATAAGCTCCTGTTGCCCCTTTCTATAACTCTCTTCTGGATTCTCTATTGAGATGTTTACTATAATAATCATTTTCTGACGGTAATTATCAAAAGCAATAACTTTGTCAAATAACATCAGGTCCACATCTTTGAATTTCTCTATATCCTCTCCATCCAGTTGAAGAGATGGTTCTACATATTTGATGTAATCGTAAGAGAAATACCCCACTAGCCCTCCAGTAAAGGGTGGAAAGTTCTTGATCACAGGACTTTTATAGTCTTTCAACAATTCTCTTATGTACTCCTGCAGATTTTCACTCTTAATGCTCTTCCCATCTAGTTTTATATTTCCGTTGACACAGGTCAGCTCGTGCTTTGGTTCATAACCTAGAAAGGTATACCTTCCCCATTTCTCATTATCTGCGCCACTTTCTAACATATAGCAATGTTTAGAGACATTCATGAGGATTCTCATAACTTCAATCGGTGTTTTACTGTCAGATAGCATCTCCATGCTAATTGGGGCAATGTTATAAGTCCCCTCCGCTGCAATCTGTTTTATCTCTTCCAAACTTGGTCTTATCATAGTAAACCTCCTTTTCCCTCCAACACTCTGTCAATGACTTTCCTATCAAACAAAAAAAGTCCTTGACAGAATTTGATTTCTGTCAAGGACGAATCATTAACTATCCGCGGTACCACCTTGATTTGTAGCACAAGCTACACACTTAGCAGAATACTTACATATTCCCGACAACTTACGTATGCCTACACGTCGCAGAATACTCAGCTTTCGCCTTTGACTGCGCCCTCCGCGATCCATTTAATAGCTTGTTTTCTGCCCGACTCACACCTACACGGGCTCTCTGTGAGAGCATCACTATTTTTATCTTCGCTTCAACGGTTTGAAAATATTTACTTTTTCATATACTATCATGTTAATTTATGGATGTCAACTAATTTTATAATAAATTTCCATAGTTTTCTTATTCCATAAGGTAGTATAATTTTCTATTAAGAGGAATCCTTTACTTCTTAACATTATTGTATGACCAATCTCTCTATGTTGATACCCCTTGATCAGAGATTATTCCTTCTCTACAATCTGTTGCAAGTATATGGATATCTGATTCACTTGATCAAAGATATTGTTCATATCCTGATTCAGTTTATCCTGGTTCGTTAGACTTTCCTTAATCTCTAATATCATATCAGAGGAATGATCCATTAATTTTGTCATATTCTCAGCCATAGTAACTACCTCATTTACATAGTTCTTTGAATTCATACAGCTGTCAGCGATTTCCTCAACAACGGATAAAGAGGTTTTTTGAATCTCACTAATACTGACAGCCTCTTCCTTGGCATGTTCAATCCGTTCCATACCTGATTTTACTGATCCTGTACTCTTTTTTATAGATTCATCTGCATGGACGGAACTTTCCATAATATCTGAAACGTGTTGAGTGATTCGTCCTACGGCTGATTGAGATGCCTCTGCAAGCTTTCCGACTTCCTCTGCGACAACGGCAAAACCTTTTCCATTTTCACCTGCACGGGCTGCTTCAATAGAAGCATTTAATGCAAGGAGGCTTGTCTGATTGGCAATATCCGTGATTATATTGGTAAGTTCACCTATTTCATTTGTTCTCTGCTCTAAGACTTCAATTGCCATACGGGTGTCCTCTGTTGTATGATCGATAGCGTTCATGCTAGAAACCGCCTCATCCATAATACCTATGTACGCTCTTGTGCTCTCAAATGTTTTCTTTGTCACCTCACGCATTTTTTCTGCTTTATGGTTAATTTCATCAATCAATTCTGTTAACTGGTGAATACTAGTTACTGTATTATTTACGTAATCTTGATTGCTATTACAATCCTCAAGTGTTTTCCCAGCAAAATCAAAAATCTCTTCCGTGCTTTTTTGACTGGCAGTAAGTGAGTCATGGAGTTTATCCATGTTAGTAACAAGATTATTGGATGCTTCTTCACAGTTAGCAACCACCTCTTGAATTCGCTCCGTACTATGCTGATTCTCTAAGAGCTTACGTGCCTGTTTGGAAATCGTGATAAAAATGGCAGAAAGTGCAATATATTCGATGGTATAACCTATGAAATAACTAAGGAACCAGGAAAATGAAGAACCTCCCTCTGATAGCTCTACATTTTGGGATCGAATGAAAACTGCCACCAACATACATAAATATTCGAAAATTGCTATATGAGTTGTAAATTTGGTGTCAAAATAAATACAACTAATGGCCAGTGCTAGAATATAAGTCATATAAATTCCGACAGCTGGATTACAAGCCATAATAGCAATTACCAAGGCCAAAGACATCACTGAATAATATTTTAATACTGATGTTGATATACTGTATTTAGATAAAATAGCAGGGGATATGGTACAGATACAGCCTATAGATGTAATAATAATCAAATCGTGAATCTTAAGTCTAAAAATTCCTAAGATTGACATCAAAAACAGCGCGGGAAAAACCAATGTCAACCATAATAGTATTTTACGGACCATATTATTGACACGTTTATCGTTTTCTATAAAAAATTGTGTACTTCCCTCGTTCATTGAGCGATCCTCCATTCTTAATAATGTAAATTTCTACATGTTTCTTTATAATATGTTTTATTATATCAATTCTTCCCTTAAATATCCATATTTTTTTAACATTTGCATCACTCTTAGGAAATTACTAATTCTCTATATAAGGAAGATGGCTCTTTCCCCTGTGTTAACTGAAAAATCCCTGACAGAGCCTTACCTCTGACAGGGATATAGTCCTTACAATACTGACTCCAATAACTCCTTTGTATACTCGTTCTCTGGGTGAAAATAAATATCTTCACGGCTACCTTGTTCTAGCAGGACACCGTCCTTCATCACACCGATTCTGTCGCACATCTGATACACCACATGTAAATCATGAGAAATAAACAGATAGGACAGCCCAAACTTTTCCTTTAAGTCCTTTAACAAAGTCAGAATCTGATCTTGTATCGTAACATCCAAAGCAGACACTGGTTCATCTAGGATAATGAACTTCTCATTATTCATCAGAGCACAGGCAATGGCAACCCTTTGCCTCTGACCTCCACTTAGTTCATAAATATATCGTTTTGCATAGAAATGCTCCAAGCCTACTAAACCAAGCATTTCATGGACTCTTTCCTTTCTCTTAGCTTTGCTAAATATTCCCTGAATCTTTAGCGGCTCTTCAAGAATCCATCCTATTGTACGACTGCGGTTTAGACTGCTATAGGGATCCTGAAATACCATTTGGGGCCGTTTTGAGGATACAGTAATACTGCCTTCAATATTAGTGTTTAACCCAATCATTGCCTTGGCAAGGGTAGATTTACCGGAACCCGATTCCCCTACTATGCCATAGACCTCGCCTTCCTTGATAGAGAAGCTGACAGACTTCACCACTTCCCTACGAACAGTTTTAGATAGTAAGCCCTTTGTCTTCACATTATAATACACAGAAAGTCCTTCAACCTGAACAATAGCAGGCTTCTCTTCTGTTTGAGCACTTTCTTTCATAGGTTCCACCTTAGGAGCCGCTTTCACCAAACGTTTTGTATACTCCTCCTTTGGTGAGGTGAACAAATCTCTCGTGTTGCCCTGCTCTACAATAACTCCTTCATACATCACTAGGGCTCTGTCACACAGTGATTGCACCACCCCAAGATCATGGGAGATAAATAGAATGGAGACGCCATATTCTTTGTTAAGCTTAGATAGAAGCTTAATAATCTGCTTCTGAACTGTTACATCTAAGGCTGTAGTTGGCTCATCCGCAATCAGAAGTTTTGGCCTTGCTATCATAGCCATGGCTATCATGACACGCTGTCTCATACCACCCGAAAGCTCATGAGGATATTTACCATATAAGGCTTCTACGTCACAAAGTCCCACTTCTGACAGCATTTGAAGGGTCTTTTCTCTATAAATAGATTTTGTTTTCTTCTTATCATTATGAAGCCTTAATACTTCTTCCACCTGAGAGCCAATTGGTATCACAGGATTTAAGCTGGTCATAGGCTCCTGAAATACCATCGTAATCTCTTTTCCCCGTAGCTGGCATTTTCCCTCATCTGACAAGTGAAGCAAATCCCTTCCTTCAAAGACAATACTTCCTTCTGTTACCTTACAGTCTTCTTTTAACAAATCCATAATAGCCAAGGAGGTAATGGATTTTCCGGAACCACTTTCTCCGACAATCCCAATAATCTCACCTGGCATAACCGAAAAAGTTATCCCCCTTACTACCTCGTCGTTTACCTTTCTATCCACAAAACTCACATGTAGATTGTCGACTGTTAAAATTGGTACCTTGGCATTATTCTCTTTCATCCAAAACCTACCTTTCTACCAACAGGCTAAAGCCTAAGACCATAAGAATAATTGTAATTCCGGGTGCCAGAGCATACCAAGGTGCTGTAGTCAAATAAGTCTGTGCTTCTGACAACATTCGACCTAGACTAGGATCCGGTGGTTGAACACCCAACCCCAGATAACTCATGCCAGCCTCTGCTAAAATTGCGTTATTAAAACCAATAACAATAGAGGATAACATTATATTCTTTGTATTTGGTAAAATGTGACGTGCCATAATTCGAGGATGGCTCGCTCCCATAAGACGGGCATTTTTCACATAATCAAGCTGCTTTTGTGTTACATATTCACTTCGCACCACACGGGCAAAGCTTGGAATAAAGACTATTCCAAGGGCCCATATAATCTTATATTTCCCTGGGCCTAACACACTGATCATCACCAGAGCTAACAATATACTAGGAAAAGAAGCCACCACATCGTTAAATCGCATAAGTACTTCGTCCACTGCTCCACCAAAATATCCAGTGATAGCGCCGACAATTCCCCCTACGATTCCTCCAATGGCAACTGTGGCAACAGCAATAATACAGGTGGTCTTTGCTCCATCCATAACTCGACTGAAGATATCTCTTCCAAAATTGTCAGTTCCAAAAGGATGTGCCAGACTTGGAGATAGATTTTTAGACAAAGCATCCATTCCATTAGGATCGTATGGAGTATAGAAGATACCAATTACAGTGACTCCCATAATAAGAATGACTAACACCAGTCCAATTTTCTGTGTCATTGAAAAATGTTTCACCTTATCACTTCCTCCCGTACCCGTGGATCCAAAACTTGGTACAATATATCTACAATAAAGTTCATAATCAACACTATGACTGCAATATATAGCACAATCGCCTGAACCACAGGGAAATCTCGATTAGCTATTCCGGCTACCAATAAACGACCTAGGCCAGGCAGGTTAAATACCTGCTCCACAAAAATACTACCTGCAAAGATCTCTGCAGTAATCATGGCAAGAAAAGTAATTACTGGAATCATGGCATTTTTCAGAATATGCCCAACCATAATTCCACGAGTGGTATTTCCTTTGCTTTTTGCCGTTCTGACATAATCTAAGGATAACTGTCTTTTAATTGAACTCCTTAAAAACTTCGTCATCATAGCAATTTTAGGAATGGCCAAAGCAATGGCCGGATAAATCATATAGACAAGAAATCCTGATTTATTCTCTCCCCAAGCAACAAAACTTCCGGGAGTAAACAACTTCAAAACTAATCCGAAGATAAAAGTAATGAGTATTCCAAGGAAAAAGGAAGGTATGGCCATTCCCAACTGAATAAAGAACTGCCATACCCCTTCCCATTTGGATTTTTCTTTCTTTGATGTAAGTATTCCTAGAGGCAGAGCTATTACCAGAATCATTACTAGGGATATAAGAGCCAGTGTCAGAGTAATCGGCAAACGTTCTGCAATCAGAGCGCTCACTGAGGTATTGTAGGTTAAGGAAGTTCCGAAATCACCTGTTACTGCACCTACTAACCAGTTTCCATACCTTATCATTACCGGATTATTTAGTCCAAGCTGATTCCGAAGAGCCTCTATCTGCTCAGGTGTAGCATCTGTCCCAAGCATACTTAAAGCACTGTCTCCTGGAATAATTTGAAAGGCGATAAAAGTCAAAAAAGAAACGACAAACAATGTTATGATGAGAGTTATGATCTTTTTTATAAAATATTTCATCTTCTTACCGCCTTTCCATTTATTTTTATATCCTATTACTTCTCTTATTCCTTCACATAATACACCTTTGACATATCCTGGACATAGACAGGATAGAAGGTATAACCGGACAACTTTTTATTAATTCCTACCATAAGTGATGGATCTGCCAGATATACTGATACACTATCTTCAGTGAGTATTCTCTGTAATTCTTTATAATTTTCCACTTTTGTTGTATCGTCAGTGGTTACTAGGGCTTCCTTGAGAATCTTGTCATATTCACTGTTGGTATAATTGACAAAATTGTTAGTGGCCTTAGAATCATATCTTCCTAACAACTCCCTAGCTGCCAATGGTGCAACTAATCCAATCACAGTTGCCTCATAATTGCGGTTATTATATACATCACTTAGCCAGCTATTCCATTCCACCGTCTGAATTTTCGCCGTTACACCAATTTTGGCCAATTGATCCACTATCACCTGTGCTGTATCAATATGATACTGATACCCACTTGGCACTTTAATTGTAAAGCTCAGTCCATTGGCATAACCTGCTTCTGTTAACAACGCTTTGGCTTTTTCCACATCCTGAGAATAATAGGTGGACAGTGATTTGTTATAAAACTTAGTAAAGCCAGGGAATACGGCACTTTGAATGACGGTTCCATTGCCCCCGGCTACAAAATCCAATATTTCTTGTCGGTTGACTGCATAATTAAGAGCTTCTCTCACTTTTGGATTGTTAAAAGGAGCCTTTGCATTATTTAGGAAAAGTCCCTGTACCATATTCATGTTACCAACCTTAACATTAAACTTATCTTTTATCTGATTTGCCTGGTCATTCGTGAGATATGGGAAGATATCAATAGTACCTCCCTGCAATTCCATCATTGCAATATCCGCTTTCTCCACAATTTTAAACGTTACCTTATCTAAGTAAGGCTTCTCACCCCAATAGTCTGGATTTTTTTCCATTACTAGACTTTGCTGATGAGAAAATGACACAAATTTAAAAGGTCCTGTCCCAATTGGCTTAGTCTCCTGTCCATCATAATTTGCTGGTATAATGGCTGTTGTTAAGTAAGCAAGTAGCTCAGTATCAGGAGTTTTCAGGGTTATCTTGACAGTTTTGTTATCAGTCGCAGTTACATCTTTAATATTAGAAAGCGCTGATTTGACATTGATGGATGCATCCTTATCCTTCAACAAACCAGCGCTTCTCTTTACAGAATATACAATATCCTCTACGGTAACAAGGTTTCCACTATGAAACTTGATACCATCCCTTAAAACGAATGTATAAACAGTTCCATCGTCAGAAATGGTATAATCACTTGCTACCGTTGGAACTAAGTCACCATTTTCATTCGGTTTTACTAAACCTTCGAAAATATTAAATAAGACTTCAGAAGTTCCTGCCGCAACTGCTTTGTGTGGGTCAAGACTGTCTAAATCCTGTTGAATCCCTACTACTACGTCACCCCCGTAGGTAGGTTCCTGAGACATATTATCGCTACTTGGAGTTT
>JAEZPG010000101.1 GCA_023413555.1 Bacillota bacterium
TATAAACACAAAGTTGATAGTTGTCTCCAATCCGTAAAGTCACCATATGTCCATTATCAAATGGCATGCCGATATGTAAGTATTCACCATCCTCTATATCTAAAACTGAACTTACATAATCTCTCATTTCAATATTAATTTCGTCAATATTATGAACTTTTGTTAGGGTTATTTTGTCGCCAATGGTAATTATTGTTGAAACCATTATATCCTACCTACCTTCTGCTAATATCTAGAATATTTCATATTAGTAAAAAGCTGTCTTATTCCACCTCTATCCTTTTGTTCTACCTGTTCACCATGGTGTATCATTGTTGCAATATCCATAAATATTTTTGCGGCTGGAGAGTTAGGATTAGCAATAGTAATGGGGTTTTGAGCCATAACAGCTTTAGTTATGCTGGGATCTTGCAAAACGCCACCTAAATAAGACAAATTAACAGAAAGGAATCGGCTTACTACGTTCTGTAACTTAGCATATAACGCTTTTCCTTCCTCATAGGAAGCTACACGATTTGCAATCATTTTTATTATTGGTTTATCATCTACTCTTAAAAATGCCCTGTTAACAGATTTCATTACTGCATAGGCATCTGTAATGGAGGTAGGTTCTGGCGTAGCCACTAATAGTGTTAGATTACTAATTTCTATAAACTTCATCAACCCATCTGATATACCTGCACCGGTATCCACAATAACATAGTCTGCTATTTCATCAAGCTCGACCAATTTATTTGCCACACTGGCAAATTGAACATTATCCAGATTCGTAAGTTCTGCGATGCCAGAACCACCTGATATTAATCCTATATTAAAAGGACCTGGAGTAATAATATCCTTTAGAGTTTTTCCTCCATACATCAATCCTGTAAGATTATTTTGAGGACGTACTCCAAGCATTACTTCTATATTTGCCAAACCGAAATCAGCATCAAGTATTACTACACGATTGTTAAGTTTGCTTAGACAAATCGCTAGGTTAATCGAAAGACTAGACTTACCTACCCCACCCTTACCACTAGTCACAGTAATAATCTTAGAGGTATGCTGTCTAACCTCTTGCTGTTTGATGATATTACGTAGATTTGTTGCTTGATCCATTAGTCCATTCCTCCTAGCAATTGCTTAGCAATCATCTGGGCATTTACTTTACCAATATCATCAGGAACATTTTGTCCCCAAGTTGTATAGGATAATGGAGCTTGAGTAAGCATTCTAATATTAAGTATATTTCCCAGTGAACTAGTTTCATCCAGCTTAGTAAAAATCAGATTATAGTCTGTTATCTTTTTATAAGATTCTACTATTTGAAGTAAATCCTTATATTTTGTCGTAATACTAAGTACTAAGTATATCTCTCGAAACTCTTCAGGTGTAGTTTCAATCATATCGCGAATATCATTAATCTGATCTTCATTTTTATGACTACGTCCCGCTGTATCAACTAGGACCAAATCATAATCCTTAAACTCTTCCCGAGCTTGCTTAAGTTCATTATTCGAGTATACTACACGAAAAGGGATATTTAAAATATTAGCATAAGTTCTAAGCTGTTCCACAGCTGCAATTCGGTAAGTATCCAAAGTAATCAGACCTACCTTTATATTGTTTTTAATCTTAATGCTAGATACTAGTTTAGCAATGCTTGTTGTCTTTCCTACTCCAGTAGGTCCAACAAAATAGATGAATTTGGTACCTTCGCGATTTAAAGTAATTGTCTTAGGTTGACCAAGTTTTAATACTATCTTTTGGTACACATGGGATAAAATATTATCAATGGTGGTGTCCTTGTTAATACGATTTTCTACCTCTTTGATAATGCTATTCACATTTTCCTTTGTAACATCATTATCTGACAATTTCTCCATAATCAATTTTACGCAAGCATTGTCAAAAAAACTTTTAACAACTTCCTTCTCTTCTTCTTTTTGAGGCTCTTTCTTTATAGCTTCAGACGCTATCTGCTTTTCCAACATAGTCTGCAAATTGTCCAGTTTAACTTCAATAGCGCTACTTTCGCGGACCTTTTTAACCTCGGTTCCGATACCATCAATTAGTATATCTCCACGCATAAAAGCTTGATTATAATCCTTATGAAAACTTGCATGATTAACGCTATCTTTCACTATAGCCTGATGACTTTTAACTTCTGTAGTATCATCATATGCGGCAGTAATTTCTACTAAAGGTCTACGAAAAAAACGAAATATTCCTTTTGGCCTAATCGACTTAATATTCATAACAATAGCATCTTTGCCCAAATCTTCTTTCACAAGAATCATAGCATCATTTTCTGTCTCCGCTTTATACTTTTTAATAACCATTAGATAGCCACCATCCCCACTGATTGTAATTCAACTGAAGTATCTATTTCATTATAGGAAAGAACCACCAAATCCCTAAAGTAGTCTAATGTTAACTTTTTAAAGTACATTCTTACGATAGGAGAAGTTATAACAATTGGTGTTTTTCCCAAATCCTCAAGTTTAGCTGTTTGATTCTTTACAGATTCCATAATAGACTGTACCTTCTCAGGCTCTAAAGTTAGGTAGGAACCTTGTTCCGTCTGCTTAACAGACGCCATTATTTCCTGTTCAATGTTTGGATCTAGAGTAACTACACTGTTGTTCTCTACCTCTGGGAAAAACTTGTTGGTAATGGCCCGCTTTAGACTCTGTCTAACATACTCGGTTAATACATCAGTATCTCTTGTAGTGGTAGCATAATCTGCTAATGTCTCAAATATAGTAATCAAATCACGGATTGATATACCCTCCCGTAACAGATTTTGAAGTACTTTCTGTATCTCACCAACACTAAGTAATTTGGGTACAAGTTCTCCCACCAACGTAGAATTAGCTTCACTAATATTAGTAATCAGGTTCTGGACATCTTGTCTGCTTAACAAATCTGCCAGATTTCTTCTGATGATTTCCATTAGGTGAGTAGCAATAATGGATGGTGGATCTACTACGGTATATCCCATAGACTCCGCTCTCTCACGTTGACTCTCTGTGATCCATATGGCAGGAAGATGGAAGGAAGGTTCATAGGTAGGAATACCCGTAATCTCCTCCTCTACATAACCAGGATTCATTGCCATGTAATGGTCAAACAGGATTTCCCCATCGCTGATAGGAACTCCCTTTATCTTAATCAAATATTGATTCGGATTAAGTTGGATATTATCTCTTAAACGAACCATAGGCACAACACATCCAAGCTCTAGAGCTACTTGTCGACGTATCATAACGATACGATCTAGTAAATCTCCACCTTGATTGACATCTGCAAGTGGAATAATACCGTAGCCAAACTCCAACTCAATTGGATCTACCTGAAGAAGGGATACCACATTCTCAGGACGCCTGATTTCTTCAACACCTTCCTCATCCTCAGCAACTTCATCTTGCACTCCTGCTACACCAATACGGTGTTGAATCTGATACCCAGCTAATATAAACGCTGCTCCATATAGTAGAAAAAGAAAAGTACTTAATGGTGTTACAATACCCAAAAAGGCCATACTCCCACCAACTAAATACAAAACTTTTGGTATGGAAAACAGCTGCTTTACAAGAATATCTCCGATATCAGCTTCCTTAGAAACCTTAGTAACAATAATACCGGTAGATAACGATATAAGTAAGGATGGAATCTGAGAAACCAGACCATCACCAATTGTTAAAATCATATACTTATCAAAGGATTCTGATATTGGCAATCCCATTCTCAAGGATCCAATCACTAATCCACCTACCAGATTAATTATCGTAATAATCAATCCCGCAATGGCATCACCTTTAACATATTTGGTAGCACCATCCATGGCTCCAAAAAAGGAAGATTCCATCTGAAGCTTTTCTCTTCGCTCTCTCGCTTGGGCATCTGTAATCGCTCCTGTATTAAGATCTGCATCGATGGCCATCTGTTTTCCTGGCATGGCATCCAGTGTAAATCTGGCTGTCACCTCTGAAACACGTTCAGATCCTTTGTTAATAACAATAAACTGAACAACTATCAAAATAAAGAAGATGATAGCACCGATTACTATATCATTTCCACCAACAAATTCTCCGAAGGTTTTGACAACATTTCCAGGCTCTCCAGTGGACAAAATTAATTTTGTAGAGGAAACATTTAACCCGATACGAAATACAGTAGTAAACAAAAGTAAAGTTGGAAAGCTTGCCATATCTAAAGCTTCTTTGGAAAATAAACAATTGAACATAATCACTAAAGCTACGGATAGATTTAGTGCTAATAAAATGTCCAACAACCAGGAAGGAATTGGTACAATCAGAAATATAATCGCCGCCAAAATATATAGGCCAACAAATACATCTGTCTTTTTCATCAACAAGCTCCTCCTTCTATTACCATCTATATAAATGATTCTAATTGTCTAATTAAGTAATTATAAAGTTACGAATGCTTCAACTTATATACATAAGCCAGCACCTCTGCCACTGTTTGATATAATTCCTGAGGAATCTCATCACCCAGTTCAACATTAAAATACAACATTCTTGCTAAAGGTTTATTTTCAACTATCTCAATATCATTTTCCCTTGCTACCTCTTTAATTTTAGTAGCTACATAATCTGCACCTTTCGCTATAACAATTGGTGCCTTATTAGAGTCTTTATCATATTTTAGCGCAACTGCAAAATGTGTAGGGTTTGTAATGACCACATCAGCCTCAGGTAACTGTTGCATCATTCTTCTTTGCGACATCTCACGCATTTTTTGACGTATACGACCTTTAATTACAGGATCTCCTTCTGTTTGTTTGAATTCTTCCTTAACTTCTTGTTTGGTCATCATCAAATCCTTTTTAAATTTACGCTTTTGGTAAAACAGATCTGCCACTCCGATGAGTAAATAAATGATACTAATTTTTAATCCAAGATCAATGACCATCGTACCAATTAAGGCAATTCCATCCATTAATGTAACATCATACAACTGCGTCAAAAAAGTCAAGTTATCTTTAAACTCATAATAAACAATCAAAAATATTAGCCCAATTTTTGCAACTGCTTTTATTAATTCAATCACTTTGTCCTTGGAAAAAATTCTCTTAAATCCCTGTAATGGGTTTATTTTACTAAATTTTGGTGACAGCGGTTTTAGAGATACTTCCCATTTTACCTGAACAATAACGACGATAATGCCAGCTATCATAGCGATAAGCATAAGAGGCAATGATATGATAATTACATCCTTTATTGCTTCATTAACCAAGGTTTGTGATTGTCCCAAGTTCAGCCGATTTTCAACCATTGAATCAATTGAACTATAATACTTTGCAAAACCCTCTAAAAACTTATTCGCAACATAACCCACAAAAAGCTTCAGCCCTAGAAATACAGCGACTAAGGAGCCACCTACAATTATTTCCTGACTTTTTGATACCTGTCCTTCTTTTCTGGCATCCCCCAACTTCTTTGTGGTTGGCTCTTCAGTTTTTTCACCACCAGGTCCATCTGCAAAAAACTGAAGATTATAAGCAATAAAATATTTGTTATCTCTCATCATATTATGTACCTACTATGCACCTGCCAGGCTCTTCATTACAAATTCCATCATGTCCTTCATCTCAGTTACAATAAAGCTTGATATTCCTGGTAACATTCTAACAATTATAAGCAGTACCAATAATCCAATAAATATCTTTAACTGAAAACCTACTACAAACATATTTAATTGCGGAGAAACCTTCGCAAGTATTCCCAATACCATATTTACAATTAATGTCGCTGCAAATACTGGAAGGATGATACGAAATCCAATTACAAAAAAATCAACCAAAAATTTGATCATGATTTTGTACATATTAAATGAAATAACGGCTTTTCCAATTGGAATTATCGTATAGGTAGCAATGATAGCTCGAATCAGGTAATAGTGTAAATTGGTTACTAACAGCATAAGCATCACTAGATATGTGAGAAGATTACCAGTAACTGTAACTTGATTCTGATTAATTGGATCGAATTCACTAGCCATAGAAAATCCTATTTCCATATCTAAGAGCTGCCCCGAAAAACTGATAATACGAGTACAGATACTAGCTATAAAACCAATACAAAGACCTACTAGAGCTTCCTTTAACACTAGTAATGCCAACCCAAATGAAGTAGTATAGACAACAGATTCTACAGGAATTAATGTCGCTACAATGACAGTTAAAAACACTGAAATTGCAGTTTTTACTTTCATGGGAATACTTCTAATACTGAATATTGGCGCTGTAAAGATAAACGTTGACAATCGTACCAATACGAGCAAATAAAACTCTACATTTTCCACAGTGATAGTCATACTTTACTCCTAAGCCTATTAATGAATCCATTTGTCCAAATTAGTCATTAATTCTACAAAAAATGTTACTACATTATTCATTATCCAATGACCAGCCAACACAATAACAATTAAGATTGCCAGCAATTTTGGTACAAAGGTAAGAGTTTGCTCCTGTATAGATGTAACTGTCTGAAATATACTGATAATCAGACCTACTACCAGTGAAACCACTAATAACGGGGCTGATGACTTAATGATTATCCATACTGCTTTATACGCAATTTCCATTACGGAAGAATCTGTCATGTTTTAACACTCCTTAATCAGAGTTAATAAAAACTCTTAACAACTTGTCCTATAATCAGATTCCATCCGTCTGCTAGTATAAATAGCAAAATCTTAAACGGCATGGAAATCGTAGTAGGCGGTAGCATCATCATACCCATAGACATAAGCGTAGACGCCACAACCATATCAATAATAATAAATGGTATATAAATTAAGAAACCAATAATAAAGGCATATCTTAATTCGCTAATGATAAAAGCTGGAATCAATACTGTAGTAGGAATATCATCCTCTTGTTCAAGATTATCTGAACTTACTCCAGCAATATTCAAAAATAGCTTCAAATCCTTACGATCAGCCTGTCCAAACATAAAACTGCGAATCGGTTTCAATCCCTTGTCAAAAGCCTCTTCCTGGGTGATTTCTCCCTTGGCCAAAGGTTGTACCGCAACCTTGTTAACCTCAGTAAAAGTTGGAGCCATAATAAAAAAGGTTAGAAACAAAGATAACCCTATAATCACCTGATTTGGCGGCGTTGTATTGGTCCCCAACGCAGTTCTTGTAAAATGAAGTACTATAATTATTCTTGTAAAAGAAGTCACCATGATTAGAATAGATGGTGCAAGACTAATTACAGTTAGAATTAAGAGGATCTGAAGAGTACTAGAAAGGCTTGTACTTCCAGCATTAGAATTTATATTAAGATTAAACTGTCCATTTGGATCTGGCGTAGATGCATTATTAGTTGCTGTGGGACTACTACTAGGAGTAATCGCACTCGTAGCACTCGCTTTATCTCCTGATATTAGAACCAATATACCAAACAGGCCAACCAACAGCATATAAAACCGTATTGCTCGCAGTGTTTTTTTCCTCTTTGTTCTCATCAATTAACCTTACTCTTCTTTCTTGTCAAATTGCCTTATTTCGTCATCATAAGTGGAACTCTTCTTTTCAACTTTGGTCTTTGACAGCTTTAGAAAGTCCTTAAAATTCATCAGTCCACTTTCAGGCTTTTTAAATTCCAAGCTATCCCTCTTAAGTTCGGTTAAATATTCAATATGATCCTTTGACACTCCAAGAGCAACTACTTTATTGCCGAGTTCTACAATATATATGTACTTTGACTGATTTAACCGAAACACCTCTAGAATCTTTATATTCTGATTTTTCTGCATTTTTAATCCAGAAGTGGACAACCATTTGGTCACATAATAGGCAGCTACCAAAATCAGTATAAAGACTAGAATAAGAACAAATAAATCAAAGAATCCTCCACCATCTAAAGTTAACAAAACAAAGTTTTCCACGTATAGATGCCTCCAATTATTCCCCTATCACCTTTTTTACAGCCTCTAAAACACGCTCCGCTTGAAATGGTTTTACAATAAAATCCTTTGCTCCACTTTGAATAGAATCGATTACCATAGCTTGTTGCCCCATCGCAGAACACATAATAATCTTCGCCGCTGAATCAGCACTCATAATCTTTTTTAAAGCCTGTAAGCCATCCATTTCTGGCATAGTAATATCCATTAATACTAAATCAGGTTTTGTCTCATTATACTTATCAATAGCTTTTATTCCATTTTCAGCTTCTGCAATTACATTATAACCATTCTTGGTTAAGATATCTTTAATCATCATGCGCATAAAAGCTGCATCGTCAACAATAAGTATATTTTTCGCCATAACAATTTCTCCCATCCTTACACTATTTTATAATTTCTGTTACTCGTACGCCAAAGCTCTCTTCGATTACTACTACTTCCCCTCTTGCAACATTCTTCCCATTCACTAACACGTCGATTGGTTCACCTGCCAACTTACTTAACTCGATGATAGTACCCGGCGCAAAATCCAATATTTCTTTTATTGATTTATTGGTGCGGCCTAGCTCTACAGTTACTTCTAGTGGTACATCCATAATTAAATCAATATTTTCCTGTTGGGTAACAGGGTTAATTCTAGAATTAAACGGCTGAAATTGTGCTTGTTTGACATTAACACCTTGTGGCGTTCCTCCCATTGGCATTCCCCCCATTGGCATTCCTCCCATTGCCATTCCTCCCATTGGTATTCCATTCATCTGGCTATCATTCTCTGACATATTAATTGGCATGCCATTAAGAGATGGTCCACTTGGCTCATAGTTTGTTTGACTAGTTACAGTCGGCGTATACTCAGGCTCAGGAGGTGTGCTGTTCTGTGCAAATTTACTGTACAAATCTTTTGCAAAATCAACAGAATAAAGTTGCATAATCTCACTGTCAACTAGACTGTCAATTTCCATCTTAAATGAAACCTTAACAAATGGTTCCTCACAAAGAGGATACATTACATTTAGTTGTTCTTCTAATCGGACACGATGGGACTCAGGTGGACTGATATCTACAACCCGATCAATCATTGAAGATAAAGAAGTAGAAGCACTACCCATCATTTGGTTCATAGCTTCACTAATCGCACTAAGATGAAATTCATTTACTTCTCCATCAACATTAGTACCATCTCCGCCCATCATCAAATCGGCTATCAGTAATACATCGGCTTCTTTCAGAATTAAAATATTGTTGCCTTCCAAGCCTTGTTTATATGAAATTTGTATGTAGACACAGGGCTTATCAAATTTGTTAGAAATATCTTCCCACGTTGCAAGCTCTACCTTCGGAGTTGTAATAAGGACTTTTCGATTAACTAATTGAGATAAGGTCGTAGCTGCCGTTCCCATACTGATATTCGAGAGTTCACCAATGGCGTCCTTTTCCTCAATAGATAATAGCTCTGTGAGTTCACTAGAGCTTGTTTGTACCTCTTCGTCCGAGGAAGAAATGCTATTTAATAATGCATTAATTTCTTCTTGAGATAACATGCCATCCATGCTGCTATTCCTCCTTGATTATTGATGTTACTCTAACGGCATAGCTTTCATCAGATGAACCAGGCAATGCTTTAAACTTCTTTACATTACCAACATAAACATCCAATTCCCCATCAATCTTTGTATTCAGTCTAATAATATCCCCTAGCTGAAGATTAAGAAAATCTGTAACTGATACGGTACTCTTCCCCATAACTGCCCGAATTGGAATTCTGGCTCTTGCTATTGCAGTTTCAATATACTCATGATATGCTTCTTTATCCTGTACTCTTACACTGGAATACCAATACTTTGTATTCAGCTTATCAATAATACTTTCCACGCAGGAAAAAGGAATACATATATTCATCAACCCTTCCACTGTACCCACTCGAATATTCATAGTCACTATAGAAGTCATTTCATTCGGTGATATGATTTGTGCAAACTGAGAGTTTGTTTCTATACGTTCCAATCTCGGTTCTATAGGGAGTACACTGTTCCAAGGTTCTTTCAAGAAATTAGTGCACACATTCATTATTCGTTCTAGAATACTGAGCTCAATTTCAGAAAAATCTCTGGTTTTTTCTAAAGGAATTCCGCTACCACCAAGCATTCTGTCTACAATTGCGTATCCAAGGTTTTCTGCAAGTTCTATGATAATATTACCATCCAATGGTGCAAAATCAACAATCCCTAATATAACTGGATTGGCAAGGGCATTGGAAAACTCCGAATATGTAACTGCCTCTGAATTCATAACCTCTATCTGAACATTTTTACGTAAATATGCAGGCAAATTCGTACTTAAAAGTCTGGCATAATGATCAAAAATAATAACTAACGTTCTTAAATGCTCTTTAGAAAACTTGGAAGGTCGCTTAAAATCATAGTTCTTAACTTGCTTGTCATCGCTACTTTTCATATCATCTGCATCTAATTCTCCACTACTTATAGCTGCCAGCAGATTGTCTATTTCACTTTGTGACAAGACGTCCCCCATTTTGACACCTCCTAGTTACTTGTCTTTCTATATTTCGTAATATAATTAATATTAACATAATAATTAGTTAAAATAAAGCAAATTTCTACCATTTTTCAATTGAAACGCAAATTTCCGAACCCAATATTTAAAAAGCAATCTGCTCCGTCAAAATGCTTGCTAATTTGCTCTAATGCTTTAACTTTTATCTCAGCAGCGCTTACTTGTGCCTTTTTAAACGTATACTGTGAATATATGTTAGTGATAATATCCTGTATGTATGTTTTATTACTATCAAATACTTTTGAAACCTCATCATAAGAATCAGCTTTTTTATTTAATGTTATAGTAATTGAATCAATTCCTGCATAACGCGTTTTTCCATCAGTATCTGACATTAAAGTGATTTGTATTTTAGTATCAATAGTCTTGTCTTCGCGATCTTCCATCGACACTTCTGTAGTTTTCTCACCCGGATGTTCCAATTCCAGATCAATAATATTAGATACCTTAGTAAGCAAAGTATTTACCTTATTTAAAGAAGGTACCATCACAAACATAATAATGCCGGTAAGTACCACATTCAAAGTAACTAAAGCCATAACTATAATTGTTGTGATATTTTTCTTCATTTTTACTCTCCTATTGTCATTCATCCAAATCACTAAAAATCTTAAATTCTACACGTCTATTCTTTTTTCTACCCTCTTCAGTACTATTATCAGCAATTGGATCATACTCACTTCGTCCAGCCGACTCTAATTTTTTAGGATTCAGCCTTTTCAAGCCTGTCAAATACTCCCATACAGTACAAGCACGAGCTGTAGATAACTCCATATTGCTTTTGTACTCCACATTATTAGTAATTGGTACATTATCTGTATGACCTTCTATCTTGATTAAATTATCTTCATAGGTCTTTAGTATGCTTCCGATCTTATTTAGAATAGGTAACGCTTCTTTTTTAATATCAGCATCCCCTGAATCAAATAAAATAGCTCCATACATGGATAATTTAATATATTGGTAGTCCTCATCAATTCCTACAGAAACATACTGCTCCAGATTGTTACGTTCCACCAAGCCAACTACTCGTTCATACATTTCCTCTGTTACTTTTTGCTGTTTCTCCTGCATTTCTTCTTTGTACTTATCAATTATTTTCTGGTCGTCCTTAGAATCACTTTGAGGTTTACTACTTTGCGGGGCGGGACTTGCCTTCGGATTGTCAGTATTCCCATCATTCGGCTGATCATTAACATCCTCCTCACTATTTCCCATATCCTCAAAATATTCCCCTACATTCTGTAATTGACTAATTCCTGCCGAGATCAAGGAACCTTCTCCGATTCCCGAAGAACTACCCTCAAATATTCCAAAATTAGCGGTAAAAGAAGTAACCACCTGTTCCCATTTTTCGGCATCTACTGATGACAAAGAAAATAGTAACACAAAGAATGTTAAAAGCAAGTTCATTAAATCACTGAAAGTAGTAATCCAGCCTTCAGCGCCCTTAGGTTCTTCAGGTTTTTTCTTCCTAGCCAACATTCTCACCTTCCTCAGTTATAAGGTTCACACGGTTCATTGGCAACAAGAAAGATTTCAGTTTTTCCTCAATAACACGAGGATTTTCTCCCGCCTGTATTGAAAGCAAACCTTCTACCATAACCTCTTTCATCAATACCTCTGTTGCACTGGCGCCCTTTAACTTTGTTGCTATAGGAGTTGCAATCCAGTTAGCAAGCATTGAACCATAAAAGGTTGTAACCAAGGCTACCGCCATATTAGGACCAATTGCATCTACATCATCCAGAGTCTTTAACATATTAATCAGACCAATCAAGGTACCAATCATACCCCAGGCAGGACCCATAGAGGCCATGTTCTCCCAAAATCCAATTTTCTCCTTATGCCTTTCCTCCAGACAAGATAATTCTGTCTCCAGAATATTACGTACCAACTCCGGATCTGTACCATCTACAATCAGCAGAATCCCCTTTTTCAGAAAGGGATCTTCAAGATTTGCTGCAGATTCCTCCAAAGCCAGTAAACCTTCTTTTCTTGCCGTGTTAGATAATGTAATAATGAGCTTAATTGTCCCTGGGATATCAAAAGACGGCCTCTTAATTGCTTTTGAGAAAGACTTAAACCCTCCTATAAAATCTTTAAAGGAACCTGACATAGTCAATAAGCAAGTAAAGGAACCACCAAATGTGATAAGTACTGACAAAGGATCCCAAAAATTCCAAAGGGCATTCATCCCTTGATCTCCTAAAACAATACCAAGAAAAACAAAAATAAAACCTATAATTAATCCACCCACTGTAGTTAAATCCAACACTTTCACCTACCTAATACTTTATTCTTGCCTTATATGACAGACATTTTAAAAAAATCAAAGGATTACCCTATCTTATAATATCAGCGGACAGCAGTTAGCTGTCCGCAGAACATAATTTATCCTAACGCTTTAAATTAATTAGTTCTTCCAACATAGTATCTGAAGTTGTAATGATTCTGGAGTTTGCTTGGAATCCTCTTTGCGTAGTAATCATCTGGGTAAATTCTGTTGAGAGATCAACATTGGACATTTCTAATATTCCAGGATTAAGACCTCCACCTCCTGCAGTTGGATCCTGACCAATTCCATCAAATTCTCCTGAGTTTTGGCTCTGAGCATAAAGGTTGTCACCAATCGCCTCCAAACCTGCTGGATTATTAAACGTAGTAACCGCAATCTGCCCAAGAAGTATTTCATCACCATTGTCATAGCTACCAAATATCTTACCAGACGTATCAACAGAAACCCCTATCATTTCACCAACTCTTCGACCAGCTCCATTCCCCTTAGAATCACCTCTATCAGATCCTAATACAGTGGTACCGTTGGTACCCTCTTTACCGTACATTGCAAGGGAAGAGAAATCTATGTCTAATGGTCTAAAAGCAGGACCGTCAATTGTTAAGGTTGCAATACCCTGCTCGTTATCATCCAAAGAGACAAATTTACCATCTCCCGGATTGAATGCTAATACCACTGGCTTGTCTGGAGCACTAAGTTTTCCATTCTCATCGATTTTATAGGTAGAACCTCCGAAGGTAATATCGGTCCCCGCTAGGCTCGTTAATATAGATTTACTAGTGGCATTTTTTCCTTCACCACTTTCCAATATATCTTCTAAAGTTATGCTATATTGAGATCCGTCAGAAGGAGTAGCAAGCTGCGTAACCTTTATCTTTGCATTGAATTTATAGCCTAGTGCATCATAAAATTCAATCTGACACATTCTCCCTCCCTTGTCTGCTTTCAGTGTCTCATCAGATCGATTAATCATTCCTGAAATCGTACTAGCAGTTGTTGCCTTTGGTGGAGAATATAGATTTTCAGGTGCCATAATCTGTAGTGGTTTTACAGTATCTACAACTATGTTACCTGTTGTCCTATCTACCTGCCATCCCATAACATTATAACCACTATAGTTACACAGATTTCCAGCAGCGTCTATTGTGAAAGAACCTGCTCTTGTAAAATAATTACCCCCACCATTATTTACGATAAAAAAAGCATCTCCCTTGATCATAATATCCAGTGGATTATCTGTTCTTTCAGATCCTCCTGGCATGGCGATTGAAGTATATACCGCATTTACCGAAGAACCAAGGCCAATCTGAGTTGCATTCCTACCAGCACTTCCTGTGGCTTCATTCGCGCCTGTAGCAGATTGTGTTGTCTGATAGAATACATCACTAAAACGTACAGAACTTGATTTAAAACCAACTGTATTAACGTTGGCAATATTATTTCCTATCACATCCATTTTTGTCTGATGAACCTTAAGACCGGAAACACCAGAAAATAGTGCTCTCATCATAATCTATACACCTAACCTTTCACCTTATAGTTTTCGCCTTCTCTGTCATTCAAAGGCGACGGCTCCCTTTATAAGGTCCAGCCGTTTTTCTTTTTACATTATCACTGCGCCATCGATATTGGTAAAGATTTGTTCATCTTGGTCATTCATAGCGGTAATCACAGTATTGTTTTTTACACTGACTATAAAAGCCAAATTATCCACCATAACCAATGACTCCTTTATACCCTTCATTTTAGCGCGTTGTGTGCCAGTCTCTAACTTTAAAAGCTGTTCATTCGTCAAATCAATATTTCTACTTGCTAATCTTTCATTAGCATGTCTAGAGAATTTCAAACCGCCATTCTCAGTCAACTTAGACTTCTCATTTAAGATTTCTTCAAATGAAATATTTCTTTTAATAGCTTCCTGCTTCTTTATCTGGGTATTGCCACCTTGCAACTGATCACGCATTAACTCAATGGAGCTAAAATTGTTATTGGATATGTTCATACTAACACCAGCCTTCCACTCTCAATAATTACTCCGTTTGCTCAGTATCCTCTACAGGAATTGGATTATCTTTCACATCAAGGGACACCTCTCCGCTTATAATGGTACCCAATGGATCATCAAAGGCAAAAATAATATCATACATTCCTTTTTTAAGATCTTTAAAGGCTTCTGCTTTAATTGTTAAGGTATTACCTTCCAGTTTAAGATTCTCTTTTGCAATTGGTGTGTTATTGATTAATACAGCCATACTATTTGCTACACTTGTGGTTCCTAAGTCTACTTCTACCGTAACATCCTTAGGATTTTCATGGCTATACTCTAACTTAGCTGCAGTAACGCTTGGTGCACCCTGTTTCATTAAATAGGTAGGGTCATAAACTTCAACTACCTTATCATAGTCATAGAGATTACCGTTCACACATACTTTCGTATTTCCCTTAGAAATCGTTGTGTAATCCACGACACCAGTTATGTACTGAACATTGTCTGTCTTATCTGTTGTCGCAACTGTAACTGTCTTGCCCACAAGATTCATTGCCTGCGTACTTGAGAATGATGAATTCAAATTTGTTAACTGCTCAAGCTGTGAAAATGTTGCTAACTGAGCAATATAATCTGTGTCAGAAGATGGATTCAATGGATCTTGATACTGCATCTGGGTTACTAATAATTGCATAAATGCATCTTTTCCCAAGGCATCTGTTCCAATCGCTCTCTTTTTCGTGGAATTAATACTGGTGTTATCTACAAGTTTTCCATCCTTTATAGGTGCTACATTAGCCATATAACTCCTCCTTTCCTAATACTAAGCGGTATAATCTACCGTGCCATTATAATTTATTCTCTCTGTTTGTGCTAACTCAGTTCCATCCATTTCTTCACCATAGTCAAGACTCTGAATATCTGTTTTTCTATTGGATTTTTCTTGTGCTGATGCCTGGCCATTTCCTTCATCTCTACTAAAGCTTTCCGAATAATTACCAATGGTAACCTCAACTTCAGCCACCTTTATTCCCTGCTCTTCAAAGCTTTGTCTTAAAAGATGCAAAGAAGTTTCAAGGGCTTCCTTGGCAACTTGGTTTTCTACAGTAAAATGTGCCGTCATGATACCTTCCTTGTGGGCTACTAACAGTTCTACATGGCCTAATTCCTCTGGATTTAATAGTAGATGCATACTGGTTTGTGTCTGATTGATTGTCAGTTTAATCTGATCTACAATCTGTGTAATAATACTTCCTACACTGACAGGTTCACCCATTATATTCGCTGTATCTATTCCTGTCTGATTCACTCTGGATGTAAAGTAGTCCACAAAGTTTATCTTTGAATCTGTTGGTTTTAGAATTTCAAGCTTTCTGTCGTGATTTTCAAGGCCACTTTCTTCTGACTGGTGTTTAAAAGAAGAAGTATCTTTTTCTACTAAAACCGTAACCTCTTTTTCGTAAGAAACTGATATTACCTCTTCTTTTATTGTTGGCTGTCTTAGCTTCTCATCAGTAGTAGGTTGAACTTCTATCTCTTCTGGTAACATCACAGGTGTTACTTGATTACTGTCTTTTCCAGTCAATCGACCGATATGTTCTTGTAGCCTAGAAAGAGCCTGTAAACCTTCTTGCATAGTATTGGCCAAAGGTTCATTAACCAAAGCATCCGTGATACCTTCTGCATTATATTGTTTAAGAATCAACGCCTGCAGATTATCTGGATTAAGTAACTCTATTGGTGTCAAACCTAATTCCTGCATCATTTGATCAAGTTCCTTATCGGTAATCCCCAAAATCTTCTGTAATTCCTGAAGAAACTTTTGTAAATCATTGTCAACATCTATCCCTATGTCTTCATCAACTTCTTCTGTATTTGTTTCTAGATTCAATGTTTTTGTAACTTCCAGAGCAGAGGTTTCTGATACATTATTACCCTCTTTATCGTATGTATTGATTGATGCTTTCGTGGTTAATTCTTCCACCGCTATGCGTTCTGATTGGGTTTTTACACTCTTTGCATTACTACTCTTTGCAGAAGCCTGTGTTGGATTACTCTGCATTGCCATAATATCTGTGAAGCACTCATCTTTTTTGTTTAGCTTATGTAATCCCCTTATATTGTTACCCTTATCAGTAGAAGTTTTTGTACTTCTTTGTAATAGCATGGTTTGCATCTTTACATCTGTCATTTTCTCACCTCCTTATTCATTTTTCTATGTTCACATGGCTATTTCGCCATGAGTAACATCTTCTTTGAGATCTTCGCACAGAAATCTGGCTCCATTTCCTGCATAATTAGGGCACTCTTTGAAGTATTCATGCTCATAAGTATCTGTGACACCAAATCCAAATCCCCTGTCATAATCTGTAACGCATCAGCAGCAGCTTTAGGTTCCATCTTGGAATAACGTTCTCCTTGCTGCTTGATTTTCTCATCAATCTGCATTTGTTCCACTACCTGTCGATATATTTCTGCAGCATTTTCAGGGTTGATTTGTTCGTAATACTTAATATATTCGCTGATATCTGGTGCCTTTTCATTCTTCACGACGTTAGTGTCAAAATCTAAAACCCTCTTATTAAATTCTTTACTTGCCTCCTCGAATGCCTTCAATCTTGTTACTTCAGCGGTTAAGTCCTTTATGGCCTTCTCATTTTCTGACTTAGTCTTATCCATTTCTGCTAGCTGTTTTTGTAAATCCTTTATCTTATCAACTGCATCTCCCAAATTGTCATATTCATAGCCCTCTTCATCTGCTATTATTTTATCAGGAGCTTCAGGTAAAATCCAATTAACCACTGGTACATTCTTTAACACAGGGCGAAGTACTTCAGAGCCAACCTTCCCAATATCTAGTTTTATAAAAATAATGATGATACTCATTAATATCACAACAATAAAGAGCCAAATTAGTATAGATATTATCTTGCTAACAGTACCCTCTTTGTCTTCACCTTCCATGCCAGGAATTGCATTTCTATCTTTTTTAGCCATATTCTACTCATCCTCACCATTATTGTTATACTTATAGCTCACTAATTCATCAACTTCCTTATTCTCCTCATGATTCAGTTCAGCCACAAAATCCTCAAAAGCATTTTCCTTTAATTTCTCATGTGTCTTTCTATCAATCATTGCCTCACTCATTTTTACTCTGGCTATTTCAAGCTTCTTTTCAGCAACCTCCACATTTCGTTGTTGCTCCTCTACGTGATATTCCATTGTTTTAATGGCCTGTCGGCAAAGGTTAATATCTTTGATGTTTAAAGCTTGTTTTATCTCTCCAAGGAACTTCTTCTCGTAAAAGAATTTTCGTGTCATTAGGTTGCTTAATTTATCAACTTCCTGGTCCAAGGCATTTTTTGCAATAGCATACTCATTTTTTGCCTGATCTTCTATTTTATTTTTTATATTTAAGATATTCTGTAACTTATATATAAATTTTGCCAATTGCAACACTCTCCATTAGATGTGTTATAGATGTGTTAAATTATGTACTCTATGATACCGTTTCTAACAATTGTTTCACTATTGTATTAAAATCCAATCTCTCTTCTACTTCCTGCTGCAAAAATAAGTTGACCGCCTCAATTTTCGATATCGCAAGGTCTATTGCTTTGTTCGAACCCGCTTTATAAGCTCCAATATTAATGATATCCTCTGCATCCTGATATGTTGCCAGTATATTTTTTAGCTTTCCAGCAGCTTCTTTATGTTCTTTCTCTATAACATGGGACATGACACGAGAGATACTCTGCAATATATCAATTGCAGGATAATGATTTTTATTGGCCATTTTTCTTGTTAACATAATATGACCATCCAAAATTCCTCTGGCAGTATCTGTAATAGGTTCATTAAAGTCATCACCATCTACCAGAACCGTATACAACCCTGTAATGGAGCCCTTTTCTGCATTTCCTGCCCGCTCAAGTAGCTTTGGCATTTCAGCATATACACTAGGTGGATATCCCCTAGAAACAGGTGGTTCCCCTGAAGCCAGTCCTATCTCTCTTTGTGCCATAGAAAAACGTGTCAGACTATCCATCATTAACAGAACGTCCTTTCCCTGATCACGGAAATATTCTGCAATACTAGTAGCCGTCTTTGCCGCTTTGTTACGAATTAGGGCTGGTTTATCTGACGTAGCAACTACTACAACCGAACGCCTCATCCCTTCTTCCCCTAAGTCACGTTCTATAAATTCACGTACTTCTCTGCCACGCTCACCGATTAACGCTATTACATTAATATCTGCTTTAGTATTTCTTGCAAACATACCAAGTAATGTACTTTTCCCAACACCACTACCAGCAAAGATACCGATACGTTGACCTTTACCCACTGTAATAAGCCCATCTACAGCTTTTACTCCTAATGGTAACACTTCGTCAATTATTTTTCTTGTCATAGGATCTGGCGGTGCCGCTTCCACAGAGTAGGTAGCAGTACAATTTAGTAGCTTTTTATCAAAAGGATTGCCTAAACCATCCAAAGTTTTACCTAGTAAATCATCACCCACAAAAACCTTGAGAGGCTCATGAGTAGTTTCTACTGTACTTCCTACACCAATACCCTCCACATTATGGTAAGGCATTAACAAAATTCTGTCATCTCGAAATCCCACAACTTCTGCCATAATAGAATGCTTTTTATCCTGTGAGACAATGAGACACAAATCATTCAAGTTGGCATCTGGACCGACGGATTCAATAGTCAGTCCTACTATCTTAACCACCTTCCCCAGTTGCTTCTCATATGATTCATTAAGTAAATCATAATACTTATTAAAATCAATATGAAATGACATGTCTACTCCTATCCTAACTCACCACAAGCATTTTTAAATTTTTAATTAAGTTGCTTAGCTGAATATCTAAACTACAGTCTATATAGTGTCCATTCGTCTCTATGAGACATTGATTTTTACTTAAGCCGCGGTCCTCTAAAATCTGAAGCATAACATCTTGATTTAGGGAACCAATGATACAATCCTTCTGGGATTTTACAAACTCAAAATCCTCTTTAGAAACCCAAACAATAAATTCTCCATTTTGTTCTAGATTGGTAATCGCTTGATTGATTAAATGGAGAATTACTCCTTTTTGGTCCTCTACAATCACGTTTGTCAGCTTTTCAATCAAACCAGAAATAATATCTACAAACTTGGGTTCCAGTTCCTGTAATAAAGCTTGATAATCCTGTTCTTGTCTCTTAAGTTTATCCTTAAGTTCAGTCTCTAGACGTTCAATTTCCTTAGATCCATCCTCAAACCCTTTCACATACCCTAACTTTTTCCCTTCCTCCATTGCAAGGGATCTGATACTTTGAGCTTCTTCCTTTGCCTGATTCACAATATCAATAGCCTTTTGCCTAGCTTCATTTATGGTTCTCTCAGCCGATTGTATAATAAGAGCTTGTTCCTCATCAATCAATCTCTGCATGTTAACCACATTCATGCCATCTATAAATTGGTTCTCTCGTATCTCGTTCTGTGAATCATTAACCTGTGGAAGAATGTTTTTCTGCGCCAATGTTTTAAAACATGTATCAGAGTCTATAATTTCCTTACTCGAATTTACATAAATAAAATTAGATTTTATCAGGTTAGACAATAATCTCATCACCTCCACCTCTGGAAATAATAATCTCTGCGGAATCCTCTAACTTACGAATTATATTAACAATCTTCTGTTGTGCCTCTTCAACATCCTTAAGACGTACAGGTCCCATAAATTCCATATCCTCTTTAATCATAGTGGACAGACGTTTGGACAGGTTATTAAAGATAATATTTTGTACTTCTTCATTAGCACCCTTCAATGCAATAGCAAGCTCATTATTGTCAACTTCACGAAGAACACGTTGAATTGATTTGTCGTCCAAAGATAAAATATCTTCGAACACAAACATCTTACGACGTATTTCATCAGCAAGCTCTGGTTCTTCAAGCTCCAATGTTTCCATAATATGCTTCTCTGTACTACGATCTACCGTATTCAAAATGTCTACGATAGAATCCACGCCACCTACAATGGTATAGTCTTGGTTTACTAAAGAAGCCAATTTACGTTCCAATACCTTCTCAACTTCTTTGATGACATCCGGACTTGTACGATCCATCTGAGCAATACGTCTTGCAACATCCGCCTGTTTGTCTGGCGTTAGGGAACTGATAATAGTACTAGCTTGTGCCGATGGAAGATAAGATAAAATAAGAGCTATCGTCTGAGGATGTTCGTCTTGAATAAAGTTTAATAACTGAGATGCATCTGTTTTCCTAATGAATTCAAATGGTCTAACCTGTAAGGAAGCTGTTAATTTACCAATGACATCTCTAGCCTTTTCAGCTCCAAGAGCTTTCTCCAATAGTTCTTTAGCGTAGGCTATACCACCTTCTGCTATATATTGCTGAGCCAGACATATTTCATAAAATTCATTTAATATATTTTCCTTTACCTGAGGGACTATGCTTCTTGTATTGGCAATTTCAAGTATCAGTTGTTCAATTTCTTCTTCCTTTAAATGCTTAAATATATTTGAAGACTTTTCAGGACCAAGCGTAATTAACAACACTGCTGCTTTCTGAACCCCAGTCATATCACTATTCTTAGTCATGCTAATTACCCCCAATCCTCATTGAGCCAGTTACGAAGCAATTGTGCAACCGCCTCCGGATTATCATCTACAAATTTCTCTATCATCTTTCTAGTTTCAGACTTCTCTGAAAATTCTATATCTTCTAGATTCTGATTTTCCTTTGTAGTCGCAAGGAGTTCTTCTACAGACAGTTCTGGCTCCTGTTCAGTAACCTCCACTGGTTTCGCCACTTTAAATACAACGAAGATAAGTAAAGATACTATCAGCACAATCAATCCAATCATAATATACAAATCATAATTGGTCTCATGCTCTTCCTCATCCTGGAAAATAGGCTGATTCCATGCTGTTATAGTCAGATTCCTAGCATCAATTCCAGTGGTGCTTTTTACCAATTGATACACTTCATCTGCTACATCAATTTGTGTTTTCTCTTGATTTTGACGTTTAAACTCACTCCAAGACATGTCATTAAGCAATCCCTGCTCTTCCGCTTCTTCTTGCTTGTAAACTGTATAGCTGGTAGCCACAATAGCCATGCTTGATTCGCCTGGGACTACAGCCCCAACTTCATATTCCGTTGTTGTCTTTCTTTCATTTGGTTTATACTCATCTGTTTGAGATTTCGTACTTGTTCCAGTCTGATTAGTATCCTCTATCAGATAACTGGTATCATCATCATTAGTATCTGTTCCAGGTGGTCCGCCTGTTCCTGTAGTGCCCTCAGTCTGATAAGTATAACGTTTACTTAATAACCCCTGTTCTTGTCCTTCTGCAGGGGTATATTCCGTATAAAGCTCGCTAACTTTGTCCATATCAAATTTAATATTAGCTGCACCTATTTCTATGTCTTTATAGGTACCGTATTTTAATAATACCTGCTTTACATTATTTGCAATGACATTGGATAGCTTCTCTTTATAGTCAATGATAGAATTAACCGAGCCACCTAGGGTATTATCTGGATTGCCTCCAAATAATAAATTGCTGTTACTATCTATAATTGTAATATTGTCTGTATTTTTGTTACCAACAATACCAGCTAAAAAGGTTGCCACATATTTTGCATTCTCTTCAGACAAAGCAGATTCCTTTTCCAAAGTCAACATAACGCTTACAGTTGCATCTTGAGCCTCTGACATGATGGTATAGTCATCCACCGGCTTATTTATGTACACGACTGCATCTTCGATACCAGACATCTTCATTAGTTTGGTTCGAACATCACTTTGCAGTGCAAGATTTGTTTTTAGTACCTTTTCACTTTCTGTGGTACTCATACTATTGGTAAGAGCCTCTTCATAGGAATAATCTGCAGTAGAGATATTACTTTTACCAATGGCTATTATCGCATCGGTTGAAGAACCTTCCGCTACAAGAACCGTAACATAATCGTCATCAAGCTTACTATCAATTCCCTGTTCTTTTAATAAATCAACAGCCTGGCTGGCAACTTTAGTATCATCACACGTTATTAAAGTAACATAGGATACCTTATTGATTATCAGAGCAAGGAACACAATAGCCAATATTACTGCCGCCAAGACACTAAATACTATCGTTTTTTGTTTTTTTGTATATTTTTTCCAAAATTCAACAATTGTCTTCAATATTTGTTTTAACTTCTCTTGCATATTACCGCCCCTTAGAATTTACTAGAACTGTAAATTCATAATCTCCTTATATGCATCTAATATAGTCTTTCTTAATGCTATGGTATAATTCAAGGAAAAACTAGCTTTTTCCTGAGCAATCTGAACGTCATGGGTACTGTTAGACAACCCCATTGCAAACTTTATTTCTTCCTCTTCCGCAGCATTTGTTAAATTATTTGTTTCATTTACTTGGCTCATAATAGCATTAAATATTGAATCAAAACTGCTGGTACGATCTGTTGCCGATGTACTTGACAGACCATTTGAAGATATACCGTTTACTTTCGAATAATCGTTATCCAAAATATTTTGTATTCCCAATACACTGCTCATCTTAAAACCCCCAATTTAACAATAATTGATATGTATGTTTATTTCCCAACTTCCAGTCCCTTTAGTGCCATTGCCTTTGTAGCGTTAAATGCTGTCACATTGGCCTCATATGCTCTGGAAGCGTCTATTAAATTTGTCATCTCTGTTACAGAGTTAATGTTTGGGTATGTAACATAACCTTCCTCGTCAGCATCCGTATGAGAGGGATCATAAACCTTTTTCATAGCTGTTTTTGTATCCTCAATTATGCTGGATACCTTAACGCCTGTTCCAGAAAATCCCACTGCATTAGCATAAACATTGGAAAAGGGAGAAAAACCTTTTTCAGAGAAAACTACAGTACGACGTACATACGGGGTTCCATCTTCTGTTCTAGTTGTATTAACATTGGCAATATTTTGTGCAATAATATCAGTTCTAAGTCTTTGTGCTGTCATACCAGAAGCACTGATGTTCATAGATGAAAAAACAGACATTCTCTCACTCCTTTTCATTTAATAAACCTATATAAATAATGACCTAAATGTTTTTCACCACACTATTTAGTCTTTTAAACTCATGTGTAATAGAGTCTAATAACGCATTATAACTTATCTGATTTTCAGCATAATTGGACTCTTCCACATCAATATCCACATTATTGCCATCCAATCTAGTACTTAAATTAGAATGATCCGTATAAATAGTACTATTTATCATATTCAGATCCATCTGATTTACCGCATTATCTAGTACAGAATCACTATTTATTGCGTTACGTAAATATGTCTCAAAGCTGACATCCTGTCTCTTAAAATTTGGTGTACTAACATTCGCAATATTGTTCGCCAACACCGTGTTACGGGTCCAACTAGCATCTGCTGCTTTATCCAACACATTGATATAGTTAAAAACAGAGGAATTTACCATATTTATACACATCCTTTCTTTATCTATTATAATAAAAATCAACAATTATACAAGAAAAATTCTAAAAATGTATCTAAAGTACTAGGCGCTGTAATATTTTTACATTATAATTCATAATTCCTGTCCGGGATTTTTCCTTATTTTTACAAAAGGATATATAGGTCCTCCTATATATCCTTAAATTTTAACAAGCTAGTTTTTCATTTTTTTTAACTCATCAAAAACCACATCGTTTAATACTTTAATATAGGTACCCTTCATACCAGAAGAGCGTGACTCTATAACACCTGCACTTTCAAACTTGCGCAGAGCATTTACAATAACAGATCTTGTAATGCCGACTCTATCAGCAATCTTACTGGCAACGAGAATTCCTTCATTGCCTTCTAGTTCATCAAATATATGTGTAATTGCTTCTAACTCCGAAAAAGACAAGGTACTAATTGCAGATTTTACGATTTGAATCTTACGATTTTCTTCTGCATTTTCTTCGTTTACTGAGCGCATCATTTCTAGACCAACTACAGTAGTCCCATATTCACTTAAAATAATATCATCAATTATGTACTGAGAATCACATTTATACAAGAACAAAGTTCCTAAACGCTCCCCTGCGATATCAATAGGGGTTATAATTGCTTGATATCTATTCACATCATGAGTTTCAAACCCTAAGGTTATTAAGTTAACGTTTTCTTTTGTTGAAAGTACATTTAATAATCGCTCATTTAACATAGCGTCAATATAGCCACCAACGTTGTCCTTAATCAACTCATGAATCTCATCAATATCAGCACGATTCTTCACGCCTAGTACTTTTCCTTTCTTACTGATTACAAGAATATTCGATTCCAAGATGTCACTTAATACATCACATATATCATTGAACACTACCTTATGTGAATTATTATTATGCAACAACTTGTTGATTTTTCTTGTTTTATCTAGCAATTGTACGCTCATAGCAATCCTCCCGCACCATACAAGGTTTCCCTAGCTTCAAATTTTCGTACATTATCATCAATTAACTTCAATCAATGTACTACTCTGTAAATTCTAACACATTTATTTTACAAAAACAATACATTTTAAAGTATTTTGACATTCTTTGCCTGTATAAATCTATATTTTTCACTTTTTCATGTTAGTTCAGATAATAAAATAAGAATATGTGTTAAAACCTATATTATTTTTCTAGATTAGATAGAATGGAAAGATGTGCTTACACAAATAATGGATGTAAATCGACATGTATTTCTAGGTCAATTTACATCCATTTTAGTTCATATAAAAGATGTCTTACTTCTTTAAAAATCTAGTTATTACTTCTGCTCTACGTATCCACACTGTTGTTCCGCACATACTAACTTATTTCCTTTTTCAAGCAATATATCATTACATATCGGACAACGTTTATCACTTGGCTTCTGCCATGACATAAAATCACATTCTGGATTGTTCTCACAGCCAAAATAACGTCTACCTTTTTTAGTCTTTCTAAGAACTACTTCGCCTCCACATTTAGGACATTTAACACCTATTTTCTCCAGATAAGGCTTTGTAAAACGACACTCAGGAAAACCAGGGCATGCCAAGAATTTCCCATGTGGGCCATATTTAATTACCAGATTTCGACCACATTCATCGCAAAGCTCCTCTGTAACCTCATCCTCTATTTTATAATCTCCTAATTCCTCTTCAGCAGCCAGAACAGATTCTTCTAAATCAGGATAAAAATTCTGTACCACGGTTCTCCATTTTACTGTGCCTGCTTCCACACAGTCCAACAACCCTTCCATATTTACCGTAAAATTTACATCTACAATACTAGGAAATGCCTGCTTCATAATTTGATTCACAACATCTCCAAGTTCAGTAACATACAGATTCTTATTTTCCTTTGCCACATATCTTCTGGCAATAATGGTTGAAATTGTAGGAGCATAGGTACTTGGTCTTCCTATTCCAAGCTCTTCTAATGTTTTAACCAAACTTGCTTCTGTAAAATGCGCCGGTGGTTGAGTAAAATGTTGTTTTTCTTCAAACTCATCAACTATTAGTTTTGAATCCACAGTAATAGATTTGGATATAAAACTATTTTCTATCTTATCATCGTCTGAGGTATATATAGACATAAAACCATCAAACACAATCTTGGAAGCTGAGCTGGTAAAACGGTATCCACCTCCATCAATTCTTATGGAAGTAGTCTCATATCGAGCAGGTGCCATTTGGCTTGCCATAAACCTTCTCCAAATCAGTTGATATAAACGGAACAAATCTCTTGGAAGACTATCTTTTAATATAACTGGAGAATAATCCATATAGGTTGGTCGAATTGCCTCATGAGCATCCTGAATCTTTCGCTTATCTTCTTTCTTTGTATCGTTACTCAGGGCATATTCTTCTCCATACTGTTCTACTATATAACTTCTTACACTTTCCTTTGCCTCATCACTAATTCTTGTGGAATCAGTACGTAGGTAAGTAATCAAACCAATACTTCCTTTTCCCTTAATCTCTACGCCTTCATATAACTGTTGCGCCAGTCGCATTGTCTTTTGTGTAGAGAAATTAAGATTCTTAGACGCTTCCTGTTGGAGAGTACTGGTTGTAAAAGGTAAGGGAGATTTCTTAATTCGATCACTGGTCTTAATATCAGTAATTTTAAAGTCAGCTCCTTCTATCACCTTTCGTATATTCTCTAATTCTTCTTTATTATGAATTGTTACTTTACTCTCTGTCGTTCCATAGAACTTAGCTTCTAGTGGCTTTTTATCTCCTTCGATTTGAAACAGGGCATTTAACGTCCAGTATTCCTCTGGCAAAAATGCATTAATCTCTTCTTCCCTATCACAAATAATACGTAAGGCTACTGATTGAACACGACCAGCACTTAAACCTCGTTTCACTTTCGCCCAAAGAAGTGGACTTATCTTATACCCTACTAAACGATCCAGAATTCTTCTTGCCTGCTGAGCATCCACCAAATCCATATCGATATCACGTGGTTGTTTAATACTACTTTTAATTGCATTCTTTGTAATCTCATTGAATGTAATACGATAAGTTTTTTTATCTTCTAATTTTAAAGCTTTTGAAAGATGCCAAGATATTGCCTCACCTTCACGGTCGGGGTCAGTTGCAAGATAAATCTTATCTGCTTTTTTAACTTCCTTACGCAGCTTAGCAAGTAAATCACCTTTTCCACGGATAGTGATATATTTAGGCTCACAATCATGTTCTACATCAATTCCTAACTGACTCTTAGGTAAATCCCTCACATGGCCATTTGACGCCATTACTTCATAATTTGCACCTAAATATTTCTTTATTGTATTCGCTTTAGCAGGCGACTCTACTATCACAAGATATTTTGGCATTGTACCACTCCTTATTTCTAGCATTATTCCAAAAAGCAAAACATGATTGCTAATCTGCTATTTTACACTCTAAACGTAGTCAATCATACACTACTTTATTCGCCCTTGCAAGTAAAACGTATTATTTTTTATTATAGTAATCAAATATGTACAAAACAATCACTGTTTATACTAACTTTTTTCATAAAACCCGAATGTAATAATTCTTAGAGGTTTGGGCTACTAGTTTCTTCATTTCCAGATGAAGCAGTACCTTCATTAAGCTTCCCATATCCATGGAAGACTGCTCTATCAAAGAGCTTATATGTTTCGATTCTAAACCAAGACAGCATAGAACCTTCTTTTCCTCTTCCGATAGAACAAGCTTGTCTTTTGAGCCATTTGAAAGAGGCTCCCTATAATTTGTGATATTATAGTATTCCAATATTTCCTGGGGAGAAGTTATAAGCTGTGCCCCATATTTTATTAGTTGGTTTGTACCTTCAGAAAGTGCGTCACATATTCTTCCAGGTATTGAGAAAATGTCTTTTCCCTGTTCCAATCCCTGATCTGCTGTTATTAGTGAACCACTTTTTCCTTTTGCTTCTATCACAAGAATTCCATCACATAACCCACTGATGATTCTATTTCTTAACGGAAAATGGCCAGCTTTTGGCAGGACACCTGGACCATATTCACTAAGAATCCCGCCTTGGTTCTCAAGCTTCCTATATAGCTCTATATTCTCTTCTGGATAACAGTAATCAATTCCAGAACCAAGTACAGCTAATGTATATCCAGAGGCCTCTAAAGCTCCTTCATGACCATAGGAATCAATCCCTCTTGCCATCCCACTAATGATCTGTACTCCTGCTTGTGCAAGACTTCTCGCAAAATATCTTGCAACCTCTCTACCATACGGTGAACAATTCCTTGCGCCAATAATACCCAAGGATAACTTATAGGAATCAGGTAAAGTACCCAGGCTGTATAGGCCATAAGGAGGGTCATAGATATCACGAAGTTTTTGAGGATAACAGGAATCTGCATAGGAACAAAAAGAAATATGCTTTCTCTCCAAATTATGAAGATGTTTTCTAATGTTATCTATGCTTCTGTTCTGCAATATAGTACAATAATCCTTTTCCTTTAATCCCCCTATTCCTCGGAGATCCTGTTCCCTACTATAGAATATATCCATAGGTTCAGAGAACACCTCTAATAACCTGGTAAGCTTTTTCTGTCCGATACCCGGCAGATTACAAAGCCAATACCATAATTCCTTTTGGCTTATTTCCTTAGTTGCCTTCTTGCAAATGATAATACCACCTTTCAATATTTCTTAGTCTAACTCCAATATTTTTTGTCCTGACTTCTATAGCAAACAGCCTCTGACAAGTGTTTTACAGTTATTCTTTCACTTTCCTCCAAATCCCCTATGGTCCGAGCCACCTTTAATATTCTATGATACGCCCTGACACTAATCTGCAATGTTTCAAATACAGAATCAAGGAAGTCTTTTTCCTCTCTTCCCAACACACAATAGCGCTTTATTGTACTTGGTGTGAGTTCAGAATTAAAGAAGAAATCCTCCTTCACATATCTCTCCATCTGCATTCTCCTTGCTGTCAAAACGTGTTGACGCATCATCTCTGATGTTTTCTCCAAAACATTACTACCAATTGTTTTGTAATCCACCTTATCTGCTTCAATCACGATATCAATTCTATCTAAGAGAGGTCTTGATATCTTATTGAGATATCTCTTTATCTCAGGTGGTGAGCAATGACAAATATTACGGTCAGGATAAAAGCCACAATTACACGGATTCATTGAAGTAACCCACATACAATTGGCTGGATATTGATAAGAGCCACTTAATCTATTAATGGTTACTTTTCTCTCCTCCAAAGGCTGTCTTAATATCTCCAAAGTAGATTTCTTGAATTCTGGAAGTTCATCTAAGAATAGAACACCTCCAGTAGAGAGGCTGACTTCACCCGGTCTGGCATACTGCCCACCCCCAATCAGCGCACCTTCGGTAATGGTATGATGTGGACTTCGAAATGGGCGTTTCACTACAAGAGCCTGGTTGGCATCTAACAATCCACATATACTATAAATCTTAGATATTTTTAAACTCTCCTCAAAGCTTAAATCTGGCATAATAGTAGGTATTCGTCTCGCCAACATAGTTTTTCCTGTACCAGGGGGGCCGATCATCAGAAGATTGTGCATACCACTAACCGCTATTTCAATTGCTCTCTTACAAGCAGCTTGTCCAACCACTTCAGAAAAATCTTCTTGATATTGTTTCTCCTTATCCATCAATATGGCGGCTATATCAACAAATGCAGGCTCAATCCATATCTTGTTCAGAAGATAATCTACTGTCTGCCCAACAGTCTCTACTCCTATTACTTGGATTCCTTCTACCACAGCGCCCTCCAAACAATTCTCCTTTGGTACAATACAGCGCATAAAACCAGCCTCCTTTGCCATAAGCACAATCGGAAGCACTCCATTTATTTTTCTGACATTACCATTGAGACTTAATTCACCTATGATTAAGGTGTTCATAAGACAGTCATTAGGAATTACACCTAATGCGGATAGAACTGCAACTGCAATTGGTAGGTCATAAGCTGTACCTTCCTTCCTCACATCTGCAGGTGACAGGTTAATTGTGATACGCTTTGGAAGTAAAGGAAAGCTAGCATTCTTTAAAGCAATTCTAACTCGTTCTCTAGCCTCCTTAACTTCTGACGCAAGATATCCAACCATTGAAATCTGAGGAAGTCCATCTGTAACATCTACTTCCACTTGAATCAGTGTGGCTTCCAAACCAGTTAGTGAGCCACTATACGCTTTACTAAACATATTCCTCCTTATCCAATTCTCTATTACCCCAATACACCTTAACAAAAGCCATTTATCACTTCAATATATCTAAACAGAATAAGAGGATTAATGTAAAAACCTCCTGTCTCATACTAAACAGGAGGTTTTATTCAATCCTTTGAATCCAATATTTTTTTTATTTCATTCATAAAAGTATTCACATCTTTAAATTCACGATATACAGAAGCAAATCTAACATAGGCAACCGGATCCAACTCCTTAAGCTTATCCATTAGTAATTCCCCAATCTTATAGCTAGGAATCTCCTTTTCTTCCATGTTAAAAATTACATTTTCTACTTCTTCCACCAAATCATTGATCTGATCAACGGATATTGGCCGCTTATGACAAGATCTAAAAACACCTGCTTCAATCTTACTTCGATCATAAGGCTCCCTTGTATTATCCTTCTTAATTACCACCAATGGTATAGTTTCCACTTTTTCATAAGTAGTAAAACGCTTTTTACAATTATCACACTGACGTCTCCTGCGGATAGTGCTATTTTCATCGGCCGGCCTAGAATCGATTACCTTAGTGTTCTCAACTCCACAAAATGGACATTTCATACTGCATCCTCCTACGAAATTAAGTATCCTTCATAATTCCATAATTCTCTAATATTAAGTATATTATAAACAGTGGGTGTGTCAAGAGATTTGTTGACTTTTATTAGAATTTGCATTTTACCAATACTTCTTCAATATTAACGTCGACAAGAATAATATCAGGTCCTATTTGCCGAATGCAAGTCCAATCAATAATATATTCGGTTTCTCTTCCTAAGATACCCCATATTTTACATGGGCCAGGTACTATTATCTTAAGAATACAACCTGTATCAATATCTATCTCCACATCTCCAACAAAGCCAAGCCTTTGGCAATTACAAGCATTTATTACTTCTTTTTGCCGTAAATCATAGATTCTCATATACTCACCTGGTTTCTTTAGGCTTCCCATATCAATATATGTAACATATAGTTTGGTTTATTCCAGATTATCTATAACAAAATAGACCACAGTAGTTATCTTTATTGCAAGAGACTTCTGCGGTCCATTATTCGTTTACATTCACCCTTAGTGTGTCAAATAATTTTTCATATTACGTAGAGCACTCTTTTCAAGTCTGGAAACCTGGGCCTGTGATATATCTATCTCCTTGGCTACTTCCATCTGAGTTTTTCCTTCGAAGAAACGTAACTTGATTATGTTATGTTCTCTATCCGGAAGCTTATCCATAGCCTCTTTTATAGATATCTCCTCTATCCAGCTCTCCTCTTTGTTCTTTTTATCACTAATCTGATCCATGATATAAAGAGTGTCTCCGCCTTCAGAATATACAGGTTCATACAAGGAAACTGGATTCTGTATAGCATCTAAGGCATATACAATATCCTCACTACTGATACCAATTTCATTGGAAATGTCACCAACAGTAGGTTCCTTATCATTGCGCTTCATCAATTCTTCTTTGGCATATATGGCCTTATAGGCTGTGTCACGAAGAGATCGACTTACGCGAATTGTATTGTTATCTCTTAAATATCTTCGAATCTCTCCAATGATCATTGGAACAGCATAAGTAGAGAATTTGACATTTTGAGTAATGTCAAAATTATCAATTGCTTTCATAAGTCCAATACATCCAATTTGAAATAAATCATCCACATTTTCATTACTGTTGGAAAACCTTTGTATGATACTTAGTACCAGCCGGAGATTTCCTTTTATATATAGCTCTCTAGCCTCCTTGTCACCATTTAAAATACGTTGAAATAATTCTTCCTTCTCAGGGTTTTTTAGCAGTGGCAGTTTTGAGGTATTCACGCCACAAATCTCAACCTTATATAGAGCCATATTGCGACCTCCCAACATACAATTCGTGTATAAGACTTTCTATACATAAATGATTTACCACTTAAAACAGATTTATACTGTATAGGATATTGTAATAATTTCCATTTTATGTTAAGTCTCATATATTGAGAGAAAATACCTTATCTATGAAAATATAATTTGACATTGTTGCCTTACTCAAGATTGAACTACTCTAGTCTCATCATCTCCTTTTTTAAACGCTTAATAATCTTCTTCTCCAGTCTTGAAATATAAGACTGGGAAATTCCTAACATATCAGCCACTTCTTTCTGAGTTCTTTCATTACCATCCTCTGTATTAATACCAAATCTAAGCTGAACGATAATTCTCTCTCTCTCCGAAAGTTTCGACAAAGCACTGCTTAATAGTTTTCTGTCAACCTCATCTTCTATGCCTTTATATATAATATCCTCCTCTGTCCCCAATATGTCCGACAACAAAAGTTCATTACCATCCCAGTCTACATTCAAAGGCTCATCAATGGACACTTCCATCTTTGTCTTGTTATTGCGACGCAGATACATCAGAATTTCATTCTCTATACAACGGGAAGCATAAGTTGCAAGCTTAATATTCTTCTCAGGATTAAATGTATTAATTGCCTTAATTAACCCAATGGTACCAATGGAAATTAAGTCCTCTACTCCTATCCCTGTGTTGTCAAATTTTTTAGCTATATAGACAACCAATCTTAAGTTATGCTCTACCAGCAATGTCTTGATTTGATCATCATCTTCTGTACCCAACCGGCTGATGGCACTGGCCTCCTCAACTGGATCAAGTGGCGCAGGCAATACATCAGCACCTCCTATGTAATGAATCTCCCCTCTCTGCTTAAAAAGTAAGTCCCTAAAGTCCGGAATGACACGAAATTGGAACTTATTTGGTATAGATATTTTTAATAGCATCTGACTTCCTCCCACATTATTATTCCTAGCTATTATATACAAAGAAGAATTGATATCGTTTAGACTAAATCAGTTCTTCGTGTAAAATCACCTGATAATCCTGCTTACCTGATAAGGTCCCTTTGTATAAACAGGCAATAACATTCTTATAAATGTGCTGCTCCTCATTGACTTCTACTAATAACTCATCTAAAACAATACCGCACATAGTCCCACTATCCTTACCAATACTGCGGTATGGTATTATTTTTATCCGCGTACTATATTCCAAAATGTTCTTTGTCAATATCTTATCTATTACCTTTTGCTCAACTATAATAACAGGCTTGTTGGATATAGGTTCTCTCAAATGATTTCCTGTATCCAAAAGTCCCATAACAGCAATAGATTTGCCTTCTAGAGATAATTGCACTTTGAATAATGTTAGTAATCTTCGCCGAATTTTATTGATATAACAAAAAACAGTTGGTGATAGAATCAAAAAAAATAGCATAATGATAATCATAGCTAAAACGCTTATATTGTAACTAGAACCTAAGTCTAACAGACGATCTATAAACTTTTTAACTGTTGGTATCCCTATTAGAAAGTGAAAAACTCCACCAATAAAAATAGTCTGACCATATAAACCAAGAGATATAAACAATAATCGCATCAACTTATATCTACCAAAACTAACGAAAACCATAGCTACAGCAAGAACTATATAAGCAAATATTAACTCTACAAGCAATGGCAAATCATGAGCATATAAAAGCAAAGTTGCCCCTAAGGAGCCTAGTACGCTTCCCAATAATAAACGCCATAATCTATATGTAAGCTTCATCAATCTACCTGTAAATAGTAGTATGAGAAAGTCCATAAAGAGGTTCCATATAAAATACAAATCAAGATAAATAACAATTATCGAAGATCACCCCCTGATCCCGAGCCTGTAACCATTATATACTTTTCTAATTGTTAAGTTTGTCAATATATGGAATTCTTGTCTTTAAATTAATTTCCTTTATTTTACATTTTCTTATTGCATAATTTGTGGTAAAAGAAAAAAACTACAAGTAAATAAAGTTTTACTTGTAGTTTTTTTCTTTTATAGAGAAATATATATAATATGTACAATAAAAAATATATAACTATGTGTCAAAGAATTGAGAAATAACATTACACCTTCTCTTTACAATTTAAAATCATTCCTTGTATGTATTAAAAAAACCTGCAGTAGTAATAATTACTATTGCAGGTTGCTTGACAGAGAAAATACTAAATTTCAAAAAATATGAATTATTTATGTCGATTTTTCTGTAAAAACTCAGGAATCTTAATACCACTGTGATCTTCTTCTACATTAGTGATAGGCTTAACAGGTGCAACAGGAGTAGCAGGTCTGGCTTGAGTACTTTGCTGACCTCCTTGTAAGGTTGCACTTGTATTAAGGTTAATGTTATTGCGAGCAAATGCACTAGTTGAAGATTGTTGCATAGTTGGGGTTACATTTGGTTTGTATTGGAAATTAGGCTTAACATTATTATTCAAAAAAGTTGGTGCTTTAACCTGAGCATTAACACCAGAATTCTCAAGACCAGTTGCAATTACTGTAATCGTACAACAGTCAGGGTTTGCCTCATCATACATCGCACCAAAGATAATGTTACTATTTTCTCCAGCAAGCTCTTGCACAAAGGTAGCTGCGTCATTTGCTTCAATCAAACTGATATCACCAGATATGTTAATAATTACATGGCTTGCGCCTTCAATCGTAGTCTCTAACAATGGACTTGTTATTGCCTGTTTAACAGCATCAATACACTTGTCATCGCCCTTACCTACACCAATTCCAATATGTGCAACACCCTTATCCTTCATAACTGTCTGCACATCTGCAAAGTCCAGATTAATTAATCCAGGAACATTGATTAAGTCAGTGATACCTTGAACGCCCTGTTGTAACACTTCATCCGCCTTACGTAAAGCATCTGGCATCGTCGTTCTACGATCTACAATTTCAAGGAGCTTGTCATTAGGTATTACAATTAAGGTGTCTACATTTTCTTTTAATTTATCAATTCCATTGAGAGCATTACTCATTCTCTGTTTTGCTTCAAATTTAAAAGGCTTAGTAACAATACCAACTGTTAAAATTCCTAAGGATTTACTAATCTCAGCGACAATAGGAGCAGCACCTGTACCGGTTCCTCCACCCATACCACAGGTAACAAATACCATATCAGAACCTTTGATAATATCGGTAAGTTCTTCTCTACTTTCCTCTGCAGCTTTCTCACCAACTTCGGGCTGTGCCCCTGCACCTAATCCTTTTGTCAGTTTTTCTCCTATCTGCACAATAGTAGGAGCTTTACAAGTCTTCAAGTGCTGCTTGTCCGTATTAACACAAACGAATTCTACACCAATTATATTTTCTTCAATCATTCTATTAACAGCATTATTCCCTGCGCCGCCAACTCCGACAACAAGTATTTTTGCAGATGAATCCGATTCATTATTTCTAATCTCCAGCAAGGTACTTCCTCCTTCTCATT
>JAEZPG010000069.1 GCA_023413555.1 Bacillota bacterium
ATATTGATTTTCACAAATGATTTCCCGTATATTAACTTTCACTTTAGCAAACAACCGTCTACTTAGATGGAAATGCTATTGCGAATTACTACGTTATGTTGTTTAAAATAACATATTATTTCTTTCGTTTATCTTCTCTATACCTCTTCTCTTATTCTGTTATTTCTCATTGCTTTTATTTATCCTATATGTTACAATTTCTATGCTATATGGTAAATAATTCATATTAATGTATTGTTATTATAAATAACACTTAGCAAGGGAGTCAAAAATGAAGAAACTATCCATATCTTTACTAGCTGAACTAGTAGTTCAGAAAAGAAAAGAAAAATCAATGACTCAGAAGGAGTTGGCAGAAGTAACCGGAATTAATCGTGCTTTGGTTTCTAGGCTGGAGAAAAAGGTTTTTATACCTTCGATTCCACAGTTAGAACAATTAGGTGAGGTGTTAGGATTTGATCTTAATACTGTATTTATCAATTCTGAAGCAACCACTAACCTAACCTCTACTTCTCCTATGAACATCGCGGTTGCCGGTACCGGATATGTTGGCTTGTCCATTGCCATTTTACTGGCCCAACATAATCATGTTACTGCAGTGGATATCATCCCTGAAAAAGTTGAGATGTTGAACAATAGAAAATCTCCGATTCAAGATGATTATATTGAAAGATACCTAGCAGAGAAGGAATTGAATCTGACAGCCACACTGGATGGCGAAGAAGCCTACAAAAATGCTGACTTTGTGGTGATTGCTGCTCCAACCAACTATGACAGCCAAAAGCATTATTTTGATACTTCTGCCGTAGAGACCGTCATTGAAATGGTTCTTAAGGTCAATCCAAATGCCTTTATGGTGATTAAATCAACCATTCCGGTAGGGTATACGGAAGCTGTACGAAAAAAATACAATAGCTCCCATATCCTTTTCAGTCCCGAGTTCTTACGGGAATCAAAAGCTCTCTATGATAACCTATATCCAAGCCGAATCATCGTATCCACGGATCAGAAGGATGAACGCCTAGTAAATGCATCACATACCTTTGCCGCTCTTCTACAGGAAGGTGCAATAAAGGAAGATATCCCTACTTTATTTATGGGATTTACGGAAGCGGAAGCAGTAAAGCTCTTCGCCAATACATACTTAGCACTTCGGGTGTCCTATTTTAATGAATTAGATACCTATGCAGAAATGAAAGGACTAGATACAAAAGACATCATACAAGGAGTCTGTCTGGATCCTAGAATTGGGACGCACTATAATAATCCTTCTTTTGGGTACGGGGGATACTGTTTGCCTAAGGATACCAAGCAATTATTAGCAAATTACGATGAAGTACCTCAAAATATGATGAGTGCCATTGTGGAAAGCAACCGGACAAGGAAAGACTTTATTGCAGATCGGGTGTTGCAGATGGCCGGATACTACGGATATGGCGAGGATAATACTTATGATGCCAGTATGGAGAAAGAAGTAGTAATCGGTGTATATCGATTAACTATGAAGAGTAATTCTGATAACTTCCGTCAAAGCAGCATCCAGGGTATCATGAAACGTATTAAAGCAAAAGGTGCTACCGTGGTGATTTTTGAACCCACTCTGGAAGATGGAAGTACATTCTTTGGAAGCAAGGTAGTAAATGATTTAGAGAAATTCAAAAAAATAAGCCAGAGTATTATTGCAAATAGATATGATACTTGTCTGGATGATGTGAAAGAGAAAGTGTACACAAGGGATTTGTTTAAGAGGGATTGAGAGAACGGGCGATTGAAAAGAAGGGCAATTTAGACTAAAGTTTCATTCCGCAGAGAGCAATGAAAACATAATTGTGGAGGGACAGAATTGTCGTCTACCTGAAGCTTTTCAAGGGCTACTTTCATTCAGAATGATACTCCGGATACAATATGCTTTTCGGAATTACCCTAGGTGGCTACTGGGCTCATCTTTGAAGAAAGTTTGTGGAGACCATTCCATCAAGGAAAGCAGTGGAAGCTCCACCAACGAATGCTGAAATTAGTAATTGCCCTCCACCCCCTTTGTAATTTTTAATCAAAAGATGAATATGCTCCTATAAATAACCTTCTAATTAAATCTGAGTGCTACCATACTCTAATATATCTGCAATTCTTTTACAGGCATATCCATCTCCATAAGGATTAGATGCATGAGCCATGGCATTATATGCTTCATCATTCTCAAGTAACTCTTTAAAGCTCCTATAAATTAGCTCTTCATCTGTTCCAACGAGTTTTAATGTACCTGCTACTATTCCTTCAGGCCGTTCTGTAGTGTCACGCATAACAAGTACAGGTATTCCAAGACTTGGTGCCTCTTCTTGAATTCCGCCACTGTCCGTCAGAATCATGAAGCTACGTGCTAGGAAGTTATGGAAATCTAGCACTTCAAGCGGTTCGATAATATGAATTCGATCACAATCACCGAGTTCCTCATCAGCCACTTTGCGCACAACTGGATTCATATGTATCGGATAAATTGCTTTTACATCTGGATGTTCGTCCATCACTCTACGAATTGCACGGAACATATTGCGCATAGGTTTACCTTGATTTTCTCTACGGTGAGCAGTTATCATAATCAATCGGCTCTCCTTCGCCCATTCCAGTGCAGGATGAGTATAATCGTCTTTGATTGTTGTTTTTAGAGCATCAATCGCTGTATTACCTGTAATATAAATATCACACTCGTCCTTTCCCTCTTTAACTAGATTAGATTTTGACAATTCTGTAGGCGCAAAATTATACTTTGAAATAATCGAAACTGCCTGTCGGTTAAATTCTTCGGGATAAGGACTGTAAATATTGTATGTACGAAGTCCTGCTTCCACATGACCAACTGGAATTTGTAAATAAAAGCACGCTAATGCAGTAACAAAGGTTGTAGAAGTATCCCCATGGACGAGAACTACATCCGGCTTTACTTCCTCCAGAACCGATTTTATTCTATCCAGAACATTTGTTGTAATATCAAACAGTGTCTGCTTATCCTTCATAATGGCCAAATCATAATCTGGTGTAACACCGAAGGCATCAAGCACCTGATCAAGCATCTGTCGGTGCTGACCTGTTACACATACTACGGTTTTCAAATTATCACGTGTTTTCAACTCATTTACCAATGGACACATTTTTATTGCTTCAGGTCTTGTTCCAAAAACTAACATTATTGTTTTCATCTGATTTTCCTCCATAATCCTAACATTTTATTTTACTCTTTTTTATAGCACATACAATACACGAAATAGCACATACTTGTTTCCTCATCCAAAATACGGTTGCACTGGTATAATGAAGTTGTAACACTTTTGTATAAATTTTGATATATATTTCAAAACCAATATAATTACATCATGGCTACTTATAATAAATATAAACCTGAATTTAAGGAAAAAGGTCTTTGTCTTTATCTGGAAGAAGGTCGCATGCAAAAGCGTTTAATGGAAGAGTACAACTTAGAAAGCGGTTCAATCACATACTGTTTACAACAACGACATAAAGAATGCAAAACTAATCCAATCATCAAACAATAAACTAATTCACTTGAGGGAAATAAACATCTTAGACGTGAGCTTGAGGAATTAAAAAGATGGCAGCATTCTTTGCAAAAGAAATCTATTAGCTGTTTATCAGTTTATCCAGAATAATAGCAAAATCTTTGACCTCAGATGGCTTTTATGAAAATTCAATCTATCAACAAATTCTTAATATAACTACTTAAAGGGTCATAAGTCTATTTATTATACCAGAAAAGCCGAAGAGCAATGTAAATATAAGTATTGTAATCCAACTATCTATATATATATGAAAGAGCTTGGACTACGTCCAATTAACATACATAAAAGCTGATTGCAAATTAAATATCGAATATAATATTTCCAAATCTGGTGTACGGGTTTCAACTGCTTGTTCCTTGACAATGGTATAGTTCGATATAACTACACCATTATTGACCTATTCAATCGTTTGGTAATAACTAGCCTCAATGGAGATCATATCATTGCTGAACTCACTATAGACATATTAAAATATCAATTCTTTGTCATAACCCTAAGAAGGGCTGAATCCTCCATAATGATCAAGGTACACAAGTTACAGAACTTGAATTCAATAGATTCTGTGAGAAATCTCATGCCCAGCATAGTATGAGTCGTACAGCTTGTCCTTCCCACAATGTTCCAATCGAGCTTTATTATAATACCTAAAAATCAGAAAGAATGAATCACAGTTCGTATAGAACGAAAGAATACTTGGATGCTGTAGTAAATGAATTTGCTAATGTTTGGTATAATCACTTCCGTCCACATGGCTATTATAAAGAAAATCCCCGCTCAGTCCAGAGCTGCTTATATATTATACACTAGTGTTATAATTATGCTTGACTAGATCAGGTGTTAATAAATATTAAAATAAATTATACCCAACATACCATCATTTTTCTACACCTTTAAATATTCCTGTACAAAATATCATTAATCTGTCTTCTGCTGTAAGAAAATAATACTCCACATTATACTATTTAGTTAAGTGCCGTTTTCATTTTTTTCTATGCTTAATCATATCCACACATAGATTCTTTAAATATGCAAATTCATTGTTTTTTGATACTACTAACATTATTAGATATACCGTTATACCAACAATAATCTGAACAAATAATGTCAGCCATTCGTTCATAGGAATAAACTGAACTACATATACACACACAAACATTATTACTGACATTAGAACACTCGGAAAAATATCCCGCACCTGCTCTTTAATTTTATAATTCAACAACTTACTATTAGGATAGGCATTAACAAACGTAAATAATGTTGTACATATTGTCATCCCAATTACAATCGCCTCTACACTAATCCACATAACAGTAAGCAAGACAACAAGCTCAATGATTTTTTTGACTACTTCCAACTTCAAATAGACATCACTTCTTCCTATGGCTTTTATAGCCTGCATATTTGCAGTATGTATCGGTTGAAATAAATATATAATACAAAACATTTGAAGTAGTGGGACACAATTTACCCATTTCTCAGTCAATATCAATCGAACAAAGGGTTCTGCAACTGCCGCAAGTCCAAGCATCATAGGGCACATTATATATGCGCTAAATCGTATCGAATTTCTTGTTGTTTCTTTGATCTTATTTTTGTCATTCTGTTCATTGGACATCTTTGGAAATAAAACCGCACCTATGGACGAATTGATATTTGTCACAATAAGATTAGGGAATTGTCTGCCTTTATCATAAAATGCCAAATCTACAGATGAATATACTTTACCAATAATCAATGCACGCAATTCTTGATAACCGTTAATTAAAAGACCTGTACACAAAATACGGACACCATAAGGAAATAAGCTTTTCAAGCTTGCATACGAAAATATAAATTGCAATTTCTTTTTCAACACAATGGTAAGGGTTAGTGTACTAACAGATGTACCTATTAAATATTGTACCACTAAAGCCCAAACTCCATAACCGGTATAAGCCATCAAAATTCCAATCACAGCCGATGATACCGTCCCTAATAATGTTGCAACAAAAAATTTCTTAAAAATCATTTTCTTTGATACGTATGCCTCTTGTACAGAATTTACCGCGGTCAATATAATTCTCAATCCTAGTATACGTAATACTGGTGTCAGTATCTCATATCCTTCACCATAAAAATTGGAAATTACCGGAGCTGATACAAACAAAATAAGATACAATATGCATGAAAATCCAATATTAAAATACAACACTGAAAAGAAATCCAGAGCAGTTGCATCCTTTTTTTGGATTAAGGCACTTCCAAATCCATCACTTACAAATACATTTGCCAAAGTAATAAATATCATTACTATTGAGATTACACCATAGTATGCAGGTTCAAGTATCCTTGCCAGTATTATGGATACTATAGTTGATATAAGTTGCGCTGAAATTCGCTCTGCAAACTTCCACGCTAAATTTCCTAACAATCCATTCTTCTTAGTCATCTACATTCACTTCTTTTACCTTTATCTGCTTTATTTTGTGGAACATATTTGTATAAATTAAAAAGAGCGTAAGAAGCATATTCTGATTCTTGCATTATACTACCTCACCTCGCGTATTCTACTCATGAAGAGAAGCGTTTTTCTGCGAAGGCTTTCTGGCATAACTCTCCATATTTTTCGCCTCAAATTATCGTCAAAACTCTTTGCGGGAGTACACCACTTTTGAATTGCCTTTCGCGGCTCAATAATATAGTCCTTAAAGAATTCGTCTCTCTCATCTGAACACCAAGTTTGTCTATAAAATAACGGATTATATTTCTTTATATTATCAATACTGCATTGTCGCATAACCATAGTTTTCTCTAACTTTAACATTACTGTGTCACCTTTTACTGTATTGATTATTATGGTTGAATAATTTCTCTTTGACGCATTCATATCTGGAAATATTTCAATCAATCCCTTGAAATCAGCAATAGTAATATCTCCTTGTCTATGTTCATTTCTAAAGCGACAATTCCCTCCACATGAAGGGCGCAAACAGTTCTGAGATAAAAATAGTTGGATATATGGGTCATCCCTAATGTAAATCTCTTTTGTATCGTGCATACCTATTTTTTGCATATAATCTGTTTGATACGCATTCCTTTTTGCACGAAACTCATAGGAAACAATTTCATTCCCGAACTGCTCCGATAAATACTCCACACAGGAATTAAATACACTAGGACTACCAACACCATGACATATCAAATCAATAAACAAAAGATTATCGTAATCTTTTCCCAAATACTTTCTTAGTCCTGTAACTTGACAAGGAGTTCCACAAAAAATAACTTTCTTGTCAGCGTTTAAAAATACCAATATTTCAGAAAAAACATTCTCAGGTGAACTTGCAACATATTTTGATTTACAAAGCGGAGCTATCTGATCCACTCCATGAACACATATATGATGGACCTGTAACCCATTCCAAGCAGCACCACAAATAATAGTATCACTATCTCCAAAGGCTCTACAAATTTCTGAAAATGCACCTCCTGATGTACTTCTTTGCCAGGTTGATTTGTCTTTTGTTACGGCACAGAATGCTCTTGGGGTAAACTCTAAATTCGTCATTCCTCCATTCTCATTCACTAGGGGACATATTTTCTTGCATTTTCCACAATGAATACATTTATCAGAAGATACCGGGTATAAAAAACCTTCTTTATCTGTTTTCATTGATATACACTGAACAGGGCATGAAGCCATACACGCACTACATCCCATACAATCAGACTTGTTTTTTGTAAAATACAACATACTATCCCTCCAATGCATCAACTAAGAATTCTACAGATAACTTTCGCAACGCACTTAGTCTATCCTCAAAAAGAGCATAATCTAAAGGAGAAATTGTTATTTCTAAATCCTCAGCTACTTTGATAATTCTGTTTGAAATATCAAAATACTCACTAAGCTGATATATTCTTGAATTCTGACATATCTTATCTGATGCTTCAAAACGTTCAAAGGTAATAAAATCCTTATGATACAACAAGGAAAAAATTGTACCATGGTAAGAATCCATGAAAACCGCTTCTGCATGATGTATCAACCATAAAAACTCGCAAGGTCCAATCGTACTGGATAATAAATTCATCCACTCGGAATCATTTTTTCTCGCTGAATAACCTATAATTGTAACACCGTTATCTGTAGCATATTTTTGAACAGACCGTCTGTACTGATGATTTGCATTAAGAAAATAACAAAAAATGAATTTTCTCTTGTAGTTAATACTCCTCTCAAGCGTTTTCCAATGTTCTATATCTATAAGAAAAGTCGGGTCAAGCACAACAGTAGCGTCAACAGAACATTTTTGATTTAATAAGGTAGCTCCAACAACTTCTCTGACAGAAATTCTGTGAAAGCGAGATAACAAGCTATGATATGTATCAACTAAATCATTTGGAATATCGTTTAATCCAACACTTGCCGCATAGGCTATTTTGGGAATATTATCCATCACAAAATCCAACATATAAACAGGATTAAATACATTCGGTGCCCATATTTGATCGCTACCACATATAACGCAATCAAGTTTTTGGCATATACCAGGTAGTAATTCCTGGTCTTGAATCAACTTTGTTTTTCTGAAATACTTGCTTTGAAAAAAATAATATGCACTATCCCTGTCACATTCTTGTCCTGTCAGGGCTCTTATAAGTGCTTTCACTCTCATTTTAGCGCACTTTTTAACTCTGTTGACTTTACCAAAACACGGGTTACGATAATCAATCATCTTAACTTTACATCCCATATCTTTAATGCTTTTTTGCAACGCATATGCTTGAAGAGCACTACCGAAATTTATATAATAATGCCAAGTAATAATACCAACATTTTTGTTCATAAAATCCTCCTCGAATTACTATGTACCACTCAAAACATAAGTAAACATAATAGTTCAATGGTTTCACCTTTCCCACAATTTACCCAACATATAATCGTATTTCTCCGGTACTATGGGATCAAATCCACTACCATTAGTAAAAGTCATTTCCCCAAAGAAAATATCTCCATCTACATTATATAAATCTACTCTCACATGAGTAAACCCTTGACATAGAGCAGTTGCAAGCTCAACCATTTTATCAAAATTCTGAGGCTTTGGAATCGGCTCTTTAGATATTCCATAACGTTCTTGTGTCCAGGGCTGAACATTCCAATCCAAATCAAATACTGTACGAGTATGGTTACCAAATCTGCCTAAATCTACCCAACAAAAGTATGGTTTTCCATTAAAACAAATGAACTTATAATCTTGTAACTCACCTAAATCGGTTTCAAGATACTTCTCAGCGATTATTTTCCGGTTAATTGCTGAATAGTGCATCTCAAAACCAGTTGTATATGCAAAATCAGTTTTCATCCAATCATTAAACTTTTTCTTAACTAATTTGTAATCCATCTCTAATTTGCTTTTAACTATAAGATTTGTCCCAGATCCATGATTTGTTTTCAATACGAATTGCTCGGGCAATTCATCAAAACATATCTCATCAAAGGAATCCCAAACACCAAGTATCGGTATTAAATACTTATCGCCAATTATCTCCGATACCCATTCTCTTACAAGATATTTGTCTGCCAATCTGCTTTTTAGTGGATTGCTTGTTGACAATTTTTCCAACTGCATTTTTTCAGTATACGCAGTTGGATTTACCCAGTCAATCGGATGGCCAATTCTTAATAGATACATCTCTGATATCATTTTTCTTCGCTCTGTATCGTCAAGTTTTTTTAGTTTTCTAACTGCCCTTATTTTTTTTAATCGCAGCAAATAATATACTACTTTATTGTGTCTTGCGAATTTATACAGATGAGGAAATCTATCTCTCAACCCCACTGTTTTTACTTTATCATGTATGCTATTCATAACACTATACCATCGCCTTCTATCAAACATAGGAATTAGCTTAAACGTCAATCTATGGAATTCTCCATCTTAATATGCTTAATAATTTCTCTCCATTGATTTGCCCAACGCTCATATGAAAAAGCGTATTTCACTGATTCATATCCTGTCATTGCCATTCTTTTACGTTTTTCAGGATCATCTATCAATTCCTTAATTGCAAGATATAATTGATTAACACTGCCTGCAGGAATCATTTTTCCATTGTAGTTATTCAATATGATGTTGGTCATCCCTCCGACATCCGTACATATCACCGCACACTGTGATGACATAGCCTCTAATAAAGATAAAGATGTTCCTTCAGAACCAACTGTTGGAACAACTGCAATATGTTTATCCGCATGAATATCTAATGACTGCTCTGCTGCGTATTGAGTAATGACCACGCGATTCAACCATTTATCTAATCTATTATGTAGAAATTCCTCGTCTGGACCACGCCCTGCAACCGTTACTTCCACATCTTCATATTCTGATAAAATACGTTCTATTGCTTCTACAAAAATCCTTGTGCCTCTATGCTTTACGAATCGTCTTGCAAAAATCACCTTTACTTTATCGTTGGGCTTTATATTAAGTTTTGCAATTTTTGTGTAATTAGGAATTACCGTACACTTACCATTTGGAACATCAACCTGTGCCCGATACCAGTTTAAGAAATTATAATCAACACAAACAACCTGCTTTATATACTTCATTCTTTTATGTTCACAATATGCAAAAAATGCTTTTGAAAGAAACATGCGGTAATCTTTGCGACTTTGCTCCTTACAAATATCCCAATGAATTCCATGTTGTATGGATAAACTGTATTTTGCATTATTTTTCTGTACCAAGATATGGTCAGCAAAAATCAGCAAATCCTTATTGCAGTCAAAATCAACATTGACATAATCAATGATTTTCTTAGTATCATATATTCCGCTTACTTTTGTGCTAGGTACACACTTTACCGTACAGTATTCAAGTCTGATTTCATTAGCTTGATTCGTCTCTCCAAACTGGAATACCTTGCACTCATATCCGGTTTCATCTAGAATTAGTGCTAAATTAGATATATATGTTTGTACACCTCCAGATACCACACGATTTGTATCAAAATCATAATACCTCTGGTAAATTATCATTGCCCGCGGTTTTTTGCTAGAAATCACTATCATTTTATTTCCTCACTTTTAATCAGTTCTGTAGGTTGTATTTTTTGAAGAAAATCTAATCTCTTTCAAGCACATACCTAACAAAAAGAATACACTATAATCTAAATAACTGCCACCGAATATGCCTTTAATAAACACCAAGCACCCAAAAAGAACAATCCAACCATATACTAACTTTCCCTTTGTTCTTTTTAAGGCTTTTATATATAAGATTATAAAACTAATTAGCAATATTATTCCCAATGGATAACCGAAATTAAACACAACCTCCAAGTATAGATTGTGTGCTCCAGCATCATATCCTAGCGGGTATTCACCATACACTCCCCAACCCAATAACGGCTTTTCAGCAAGTTTACCTAACAAATCCAGATAAATAATATCTCTTCCTGAAGTATAAGATACTATTCCTCCACTAATTAGGTAATCAACGATACGTGTAGAAACACCACTATTCTCCAATACACTTCTTACGTTCTTTAATAAAGATAAGTACACAGGAGATACAACAAAACCAACAGAAATAAGAGACAAAGCCATCATACTTAGAATTTTTTTTCTTATAGAAATATTTAAATATCTCCAGATGCAAGTTATAATATAGGCAAACAATATGATAATAGCACCTCTTGTCCCCATAACAAATGCATAAACAACACCTACTATCGAACAAACAAGAGAAAATATTTTCTTTCTCTTAAAAGTATATTCAATAGCAATCATTGTATTTGGCAAAAGTAAATATGACCAGTACATGCTGTAATCTTCTCCATGAGAACCTCTCAGAAGTCTACCTGAACCCATGTAGTAGAATAAATATAGAGTACTAATTATAATGGCTATACATGAGAAAAGACTAACTGTATTATATGTGTCATCATCCAATGTTAAACTTAGTCCCAACCAAAAGAATGGTATACATGGCAATATATCCGAAACAAATTTTGACTCAATATATTGTACATTATCAGGATGAAACACATACGTTAACATTATTTCCAGCATAAAAAATGTAAAAATACCTATAGCAGATATATGAATCCGCAAACGTGTGCTTGATTTATATGATAGAATAAACAATATAAAATAAAGCACAGGAAAAAAGAAAACGCTCAACATTGAGATAAGCGGCAATTTACCAATAACCTCTTCAATATACATAAAAAGTGTATAATGACAAAATGCCACGGATAACAACAATGCAAAACATCTATTTGTAGATATCTTATATGTATTCACCCGTATCATCTCCCTTGTCGAATTCTTTTTTTGTAATTACCAATATATAAAACTACAGCTAGCAAAAAATAAAGATTTACTTTTGCAAAAAAGAGAACTGTCTTTTGATATATACTTCCAGCTACATTATAATTATACTTAGAAAAATCACTCTTTTTTGATACTTTACGAATCCATTTAGGTCTAGTGAATATATTCAATCGTAATTTGGGTGAAAAAGACAATTCTAAAGACTTAATTTTTTTGGAAAAAATTTCTTTATTCACCATCTGATGTGTTATGTTGTCATTGCAGTTCCATGAACATATTGTTTTAGTCCATACATCATCAAGTCCAATCACCGCATCTATATAATTAACAGGATATTTATTCCACTCCAAGCCAACTGTGTTTTGATAATACACATACAAAACATCGGGAATAAATTTTACATTCTTGCAATGGCTCACGTATCTTGATATAAAACCTTCATCTTGATGTCTTCGTAAAGCAGGATACAAAATACCATTATCTCTTATTACGTTCCCATCAAAAAATTTGTTCCAAGGTGCTCCTTGAATCGCGTGCTTTGAATTCATACCGAAATAACTGCTATAAGAATGCCTTATATCCTCGCCAGAATTTTCAAATTGGTCATATTTCTTTTCAAAACTTAAGTCACCATCATGTGAAACACACCTATAACCAAAAACAATCAAATCATACTTCCCGTTACACATAGCATCAACAAGTGTTGAAATGGCATTCACTTCAAGGAAATCATCTGCATCTGGAAAATATAAATACCTACCTTTACTTTCTGTTATTCCTATATTTCTTGCTGGACCAGACCCTTGATTCTCACTATGTACGCAACGCACTCTAGTATCCAAATTTGATATTTGTTGACAAACTCTATAACTTTCATCTGTAGAACCATCATCAACCAAGATTATCTCCAAGTTAGAATAGTCTTGATTTAATATCGAAGAAATACTCTTTTCGATTAAATTTTCCATATTATACACTGGTATAATGATGCTAACTAATTGTTTCATTTGTAATCCTCTCATCTATACATTCCAATATTTTTCGACCTCAAAAGAATCCTAATTAAAACTGATGGAATAGCAAAACAAACATACGTTATAATCATTCTCTTGAGCGGAATTTTAGATTTATCAACAGAATTTAGAATTTGCCCAGCTGCCTTCTTATCTCCACCAACCAAATAGGAGCGTACAACTTGAATCTTTGTCAATTCATGTTCAACCAAAAGGCTAGTCATTACTTCATCAGGTATTGTTGTATCATCAAGATATCCCCGCAATCTGTTTAACGGATCAACCTCATATCTTCGTGTGTAATACTTCGTTGCCTCACTGCCATCCCGATTTCGTTTAACTGTTACATAATCACCATAAACTACACCAGTATGAATATATGCTCTTTTCCACATATCTGTATCTTCGCCCAATTTTATCCCTGGTTCAAACATTCCGTATGTATCAAACACAGAAGATTCTATACAAACACATCCTGTCCATATTAATTCAGGTTTTTTAATAGTAGCACTAACAGCATTCTTGATAAAATTGTCTTCTTCTTTTACTTCAGGCATAATCGTTTTACCGGACATCAATCCTATACAATATGTTGTAGCAAAGAATTGATTCCCTTGATATTTCACAATTAACTCTGATAGCTTTTCTAAATGTGATGGTAAATACTCATCGTCCGCATCTAAAAAGCAAATATAGTCGCCCTTTGCTTGTCTAATCCCTGTATTTCTTGCAACAGAGACCCCTTGATTAGGTTGGTTAATTACCCGAAGCCTACTATCGGTTATTACTTTCACACATTCAAGAGTATTATCCTTAGAACCATCATTCACCACTATTATTTCAAAATCAGGAAACGATTGCTTCAGCACACTTTCAACACTTCTGTTGATATATTTTTCAGCATTATATGCTGGAATAATCACGGTAAAAAGCATATATCTCCTCTTTTCTATTTCTAATATAGATATTTTAAACTATATTCTAACTATCTAAGAATTCATCAATTTTCCGTAAATAATGTCCATCTTCAAACAAGACTTCGGCTAATTCCCTCTCAGCCCTCATATTAAACTCATCCACATCTAACTCAGTTATATATGAATATACCTTATCAGCAAATGCAACATCATCCAAACTTAATGATATACCTAATTTTCTTTCCATTAATCGTTTTCCGGAATAAGTCTCTATATTACCCAGTAAAGGCTTCTTATATATTATACCATCATAATATTTGTTAGCTAATGCCCTATTACAATTAAAATCACACGGATAATAATATAACATCATATCTGCATTGTTAATATATATTTCTTTCTCTGCGTTGTTATATGTACCAACAACATATATGTTTGGAAATGGCTTTGCATACTCAATCAATGTAGGAGTATCATTACCGCTTCCTACAATATAAATATTAAAACGACTGTCATTACCAAACAAGTCAACTAACCGTTTATTATAATCTTCTCCTCGTGTTATTCCTATATGCAACAAATTCACAGTTTCAGTAACCTTAGTTGCAGTTTCCTTTTTATTTCTAATATCCGAGTATCTAAAATTATGGGCAATTACAAAATTCCTATCTCCTAAAATGTCTTCAAACCCAGGAGATGATATACAAGCGAAAAATGAACTGTCACATAACTTTTTTACCCATTTACGATAGATACAAAATTTTTCGAAACTCAAATCACGGAAATCAAAAATATATCTCCCTTTATATTTTCTAGTTAGTGTTCTATAGCAGAGAATACCTGGCAATGTTGTTAGTATTATCAGCTTGTCATATTTTTGTTGCTCTATTATCTTTTTTACAAAATGCCTAAACCGTATAAATGCGCCAATTTTCTTCCACTTTGATATGTATAAATCGGATTTTTCTTCATAAACTTTATAGTTATATGGATAGTCACTTTTGTCACCGGTCCTGTTCCATAAAATAACATCATATTTAAACGTTTTTTTTTCACAAGCCTCAATATACTTTGCTGCATATGGACACATATTCATTTCACCGCAGAAAACAATACCTATCTTTTTCATATTCCCAACACTCCATAACTCTAGTTCAAACATGCTGTAAGGAAAAAATTATCATCTTCGTTGCAATGCTTATATTCTACACCGAAACAGTGATCAAAATATAGTCCATTTATTTTATGGAAGATAACTTAACAGCCACCTAATACAGTACCCCCACATAAATTCGTTCATTTCATTATTTCCACACTGGATACCTGCAATAGCGGAGGTTCTATATTCACTTTCCATCCTTACATACATACTTTACTTTCTTCCAAAAGCCAAACGCCAAATTCCATGCTGTATACCACAATGCAGTAGGAGCAGCTCGCTTTTCGCTTTCATGCCACAACTTATAATGCCAAACTATCATTATCTTGACTCCGTGTCGGCTAATTGAACCGGAGCGCTTTCTATATTTGCCCAAATATTCGTCAAGCAAATAACAATCCACTATCTTACAAACCTTTAGCCACATTGCATAGTCATTGTTCTTCTTAATATCAGCTATCTGAACAAGTCCAACCACCTCTGCATCGTACATTACTGTCAAACATCCAACCCAGCAGTAGTTGTACATTCCTTGTTTAGTAATTTTTTTCGGACCAGTTACCATAACACCCAAAGGTTTGGAAGCTTCATCAATTTCCTCATAATTCGTATACGAAAAATGATACCCGTTATTTAACATGAATTGCAATTGTTTCTCCAGTTTCTCTGGTAGCCACAAATCATCACTATCAAGAAAAGCGATCCATTTTCCTTTTGCCTCTTTTAAAGCTCTATTTCTAGATACAGCAGCGCCACTATTTCTATCGTTCTTCAAATATTTAATTCGTCTGTCATCTAGAAAAGGTTTAACAATATTATCCGTATCGTCTGTTGAACCATCATCCACGATAATAAGTTCCCAATAAGGATATGTTTGAAGTAAAACACTCTCTATTGTTTCTGATATATATATTGACGTATTATACGACGGCATCACTATGGACACTAACCCTTTGTTTTCCATATTAAATTCCTCTTTAATCCAGTTATTCCTCTGGATTTGTCTGACTTCTTCCAATCTCCTCCATACGAAGAATACCATTTATTTTACTAACCACTGTGAATCCATCAAGCTTCAACAGACATTTCCTGAACGGCATCAACAAACTAACAATCGTCCCGAAAGGCTTTCTATACAACAAATTTAAGCGGCAGTATGCCTTTCTAAAACCAAAATACTTTTCGAGATAATTCTGAAATGAAGTTTTGTGAAGAATATTTCTTGAGCCATCGCAGATATAAAATCCATTGCCGTCCGACAATCTTTCCGAATAATATTCACATACTCCAGCTACCAATGCTGCATTAATACCTCTTTTTTCACAATTAGGTTTTGTTCTCATTACATTAAAGTTCACATACCCATATTCTTCGGTAAGATAAGCATATCCAGATAAAACACCTGTTTCTTTTAAAAATGCTCCCAGTACTACAATTGGGTCTTTCCAAACATCTATACTTGTTTTAAATTTATCTTCATCTACGCTCGGTCTGTATTTATTAGACCAGCTAGAATAAGCATCAACGGTTATTTCGTATAAATCATCTTTATATTCCGATGGGGCGATTACTTTAACATCAAAGTTCTTAATCCCCTTATTGATTTCATACCTTTTTTTACTTGGCAGGGCAAAAATGTCAAAAGGCGTATCCTTGATACAATACCACCACTCAGTTTCGTACCCACAATCAAAATCTGTAGTCCAACGAGCTAAGTATGGAGTTCCCTCGCTAATCTTCCATATACTTCCATCTATTATTGGGGTCAAATCCGGTTCTTCGTGAGGAGCAGTTGTAGGTATCACAGCATAATTGTAGTATTTCCATTTCTCAATTGCCATTCTCCTCATACCTCCAACAACGCTCTTGCTACTTTCTGCTTTTCATCATATTCGCTCTGTTCTATACCGCCATTCTGCAATAACCAATCACCGAAATCCATATCCGAAGCAGTTCCTTCCCGAACCGTATCACTTCTTTTGAGAACTTTTCCCACGCTTTTTAGTATGATTCTCACATCACAAAGGACAGTAATTCCCATGTCGATATATTCCAAGTCGTATTCAAATTTTCTTTGCCATGTTATGTTGTTTCGTCCGTTCACCTGTGCCAACCCTGTAAGTCCTGGACGAACATCATGCCGTCTGCGTTGTTCTTCAGTCATAAAAACCATATCCCTGACGAGTTGGGGACGTGGTCCAACCAGCGAGAGGTCGCCAATCACTATGTTGATAAGTGATGGGAGTTCATCTGCAGATGTGGAACGGAGCCAAACTCCGTATTTGCTTAAACGTCGTTCATCCGGTAAGAGTTCACCATTTGCTCCACGTTCATTGCTCATCGTACGCAATTTAATTAAATTAAAAATCTTCTCCTTACCGTCTTTACCTTTCTTTCCAGGGCGTGGTTGAACAAAGAAAGGATTTCCTTTCATTACAATCACACCTACAAAAATGAGAACAAGCAATACTGGGGATAACACAATTAACGCTGTTACTGATATTGTGATGTCAAAAAACCGTTTAAAGAATCCGCTATACATACCACACCTCACTCGAAGCAGGATTTTATAATATCAATAATCACATCCTGCTGTTCCTGGGTCATCTTGTTATCACTCGGCAAGCACAATCCACGTTGGAAAATATCCATTCCCACGTCAAGTGGTTTTCTATCTGCTCCTCCAATACCCTCGTTAATATATGTATTTGTTTTAGCTCTACCATTGCCCTCCCTCGTTATAAATGGATTCCTTCGATAGATAGGTTGCATGTGCATCGGTTTCCATATCGGTCTGCCCTCTACATTGTAATTCGCCAATGTTTCCAGAATTTCTGTAGGACACGATTTTCCGCTTTCACTTATATAAACGGATTCATACTCTCCTCTAACCTGTTTGCACATCGCATCTTCATTGATAAGCATGCAGGATAGCCAATAATTTGGTTCTGAATTATCTGCATCATATGGATTCATTGTAATAGGCAAGTCTTTAAATCCTTTTCTATATCTTTCATAGATGGCCTTCTTCTGCGCAATATGTTCACTCAGGTAGTTAAACTGTCCTCTGATAACTCCGGCAATCACATTACTCATACGATAGTTATAACCTAATTCTTCATGTTGATACCATGGTGCATTTTCTCGTGCTTGTGTAGACCATTTTCGCACCTTTTCAGCATCTTCTTTATCATCAGTAAGCAAAGCTCCACCAGTAGAGCCCGTAATAATCTTATTTCCGTTAAAAGAGATAATATTGTAATTTCCAAAAGTACCTGTCTCTTTTCCTTTATAGGTAGCACCCAGTGATTCCGCAGCATCCTCTATGATAACAGCCCCATAGCGATCACATATTTCTTTTATTTCATCTACCTTTGCCGGTGTTCCATAAAGATGGGTTAGAACTACCACTTTCACTTCAGGATGGATTTCAAATGCCTTCTCTAAAGCAACTGGATCCATATTCCAAGTGTCATATTCTGTATCAATAAATATTGGCTCACCATTCTCATACACTACTGGATTGACAGTTGCACCAAAAGTCATATCTGTACAGAATACCTTGTCTCCCGGCTTCACCCCTGTAAGCTTTACAGCCAGATGTAATGCTGCGGTTCCTGTAGATAAAGCAACCGCATATTTGCATCCTGTGTATTCACAGATTAATCTTTCTACCTCATTAATATTTTTTCCAACAGTAGACATCCAATTTGTTTCATATGCTTCACTAATATACTTTAATTCATCACCATGCATTGTTGGAGAGGATAACCATATTTTCTTTTCAAATGCTTTTAATTCCATCATTTATTCCTCTAATCATTTCTATGTAAACCTAACCTTATCTTACCTCTCTAAACTAACTGCAACCTCTTCCATTAGCTTAGCGCATGCATCATTACTTACTTCAAGTTCATTCTCTTCTGTTGGACGATAGGTACAAACAATCTTCTTTACATATTCTTTGATATCTTTTCTATCATCATAAGCTGCTTTCATTAGTGCTAACATATCCTGTAAGAATTCCTCTGTATTAAACTCCAATGGACTTCCGATATGGATTAACTTATTCTTCGTCTTTTTCATCCCCTCATCATCCATTAGCTTCTCTTCATATAATTTTTCTCCTGGTCGTAGACCTGTGTACTCTATCTTAATATCTACATCCGGTTTATAACCTGATAACTTAATCAGATTTCTTGCAAGAGTATCTATCTTTACAGGTTCACCCATATCTAGGACAAATATCTCCCCGCCATGAGCATAGGTTCCCGCCTGCAATACCAGACTGGCCGCTTCCGGAATGGTCATAAAATAGCGGATAATATCTGGATGCGTAACTGTAACTGGCCCACCCTTGGCTATCTGCTCTTTAAATCTAGGAACAACAGATCCATTGCTACCTAATACATTACCAAAGCGTACGGCAACGAATTCTGTCTTAATCTGCTCTGGCACAATTCTTCTGCGAATACTTTCCAATTGATTTGTGGAATGTGTATACAACTCAGGAATCTGACTAGCTTTTCCTTCCTTAATCATCTTGTCAAAGGATTGAACCACCATTTCACAGAGACGCTTACTGGCTCCCATAATATTGGTTGGATTCACAGCCTTATCTGTACTAATTAGTACAAATCTGCTACAGCCATTCATCATGGCGGCATAAGCTGTCTTATAGGTACCTACCGAGTTATTCTTAATCGAATCATTTGGACTTATTTCCATTAATGGTACATGCTTATGGGCAGCAGCATGATAAACTATATCCGGTTTATATCGTTCAAACACTCCATTGATTCGTCTGCTATCTCGAACCGATCCAATCAGAACTGTTAGATTCAGGTCAGGATATTTATCCTGTAATTCTAGTTGAATAGCATAGGCATTATTCTCATAGATATCGAGGATAATTAGCTGCTTTGGATTATGTTCTGCAATCTGCCTACATAGTTCACTACCAATTGAACCACCGCCTCCAGTTACCAATATGACCTTTCCTTGTAGATGGTGGTATATCTCATCCATATTAACTTCAATCTGAGCTCGTCCTAGCAGATCTTCAATTGCTACCTCTTTCATTTCTCTTAAGGAGACTTCTCCCTTGACTAATTGATACATTCCTGGGAGACTCTTAAGTTCACAACCTGACTCACTACATATATTCAGGATTTCTCTTTTATCCTCTGCTCTAGCACTAGGAATGGCGACATATATCTTATCAATTTGATATATTTCAGTATTAACAAGGATATCATCTCTGCCACCTACAATAGGAACACCATCTATAAATCGGTTCCATTTGTTAGGATTATCATCTATGATACAACAAACTTTATCGTTGGTCTCTTGCGACATTCTTAGATCTCGTAAGATCATTCTTCCTGCCGCTCCGGCACCAATAATCATTACTCGATCTATCTTTCCTCCCTCTTGAGAACGGGCCCTCTTGCCTCGTTCCAGAAGGATAAAGCGGTAGGAGAATCTCACTCCCAGAGTTAAGATAAATTGAATGAAGATGCCCAGAACGTAATAGGTAATAGGCATACGTCTCAATAATAGTGTAATCGTGATTGTATGAAATAATCCTGTAAGTATTGTCGCCACTATAACTCTAGATAATTCCAGATAGCTTGCAAATCTCCATATACTTCGATACAGCCTAGAAAACCAGAAAACAATTACACAAAAAACAGTATAAATGGGGACAAACATCAAATATGGAGTTAGGTATTCCTCTGGAATCATCTGAAAGCGACAATCAAATCGAATCCAAAGCGCTAAGAAATACGCTGCATTCACCGCAACTATATCATAGACAATAAGATATAAGGTGATTAGTTGCCAATGATGCAGAAGTACTTTTTTATTATATATTTTATTTGTTTTGATATGGCAATCCATTACTATCTCCTTTTTCAAAAACCCACAACTATATTTACGCAACCAGCTGGTACCACATTGGGTAATGCTGTTTACTCGATAATGGTTAATGCCTGCTATAAGCCCAATGAAAGTACTTTATCCTTATCTAGTTTGTGTCTATAGTAACTGTGTCAAAACAAAGAAAAAGAAGCCCATTATTTATGCTAGTTCTCTTATTTCCAATCTCACACACAATATCATAAGGTAATTCAACTTAATAACCTGCAAAATCGATATAGATTCATTGCTATTTACATATTTTAAACTCTTTTTATCTTACTCCCAATAACCTAGGGCTTTAATTATCTGTGTGTTATAACTATTTCTTATCCTTACCATAGTATTTTGTATAATATCCCTTATAGTAATGATTATAATAACCGCCTCTTTCCAGCTGAACCTTATTGAGCACGGTTCCAAGGATTCGACATCCTGCTACCTCTAGCTGCTTCTTCACAGCCTGCAGAAAACGATAGTTGTTTTTCCCGCTTTCCACAATAATGATTGCTCCGTCACATTTTGGCGCAAGCACAGCGGTATCAATCACGGAACCTAGTGGAGGAGAGTCAATCAACACCACATCGTAGTGTTCTCTGCCATAAGCAAGTAATTCATCCATATGCTTATTCCCCAACAGCTCTGTTGGATTAGGAACCATTCTTCCTGCAAATATAATATGTAAATTAGGAATATTAGTGGAGCATAATACTGTTTCTAGCGTTGCCTGTGCAGTAAGGTAATGAGACATGCCATCAATGGCAAGCTTTTCTACCTTCTCCTCTTCCTCCATTACCTTACGGGCATGATGTCGTCCCACTAATACGGATTTACGCATATCTGCGTCAATAATTAATACTTTTTTCCCTGCATCTGCCATAGAGTGTCCCAACTGAATCACCGTACTAGATTTACCTTCATCTGGTGTACAGCTGGTAAAGATAATTACTTTGATATCATCCCCACAGAAGGTAATGTTGGTTCGAAGGGAGTTAAAGGCTTCTTTCTTGGCATAGCTTAGTTCTTCTAAACGTTCAAGTATTACATTGGTCATTTATTCTTCCTCTCTCCTCTTCAGCTTGTATAGTACGGAGGCCTTCTTCTTGCTACTCTTCCCCTCAATATCATCAGGAATCATAGCAAGGGTGTGTAATCCAAGATATTTCGTTACATCCTCCGAATTCTTTACTTTATCATCTAAGACATAAAGTAAGATGAATAAACCTGCAGTGATGCAGAATGCTAATATGGCTGCTAGGATTGCATTTTTAGTATTGCTTGGGCTGACCTTCTGTTCCTCCAGATAGGCTGGAGATACAATGGTTGGCTCGTCTACCTGCATAATTGTTGCAATCTGCTTCTTTGCAACCTTAACCAAATCGTCTACTATACTTCTTGCCACCTTGGCATCGGTATAGGTAACTGTTATATTCAACATTCGAGTATCTATTGGATTATCAATAGCAATAATAGATAATAACTCTTTATAATCCATATGTAGTCCCAGATTTGTAATTACCTGCTCCATAACAGGACGGCTTTCAATGAGCTCTATGTAATCGGAGGTAAGACTGGTACCAATCTGGAGGTCAGTCAGGCTGATTGCCATATCCGATTTAGTAAGTACATAGATCTTTGCTGTAGATGAATATTGGGGAGTAATTAGGAAGCGGCTTCCTAAGAATCCTCCCACCCCACATAAAATAGTAACTAACAGGATAATGACTGCTTTCGATCTTAATAGATAAAGTATCTCCCGTAAGTCAATCTCCACATCTTCGCGCTCTTGGGTCATAAATGTACCTGCTTTCTATAAGTATTTCTTTTGTAAGAACCTGGCTGGATTATCATAGATTACCTTTTCTAGATTCCTCTTTGTGACTTTTTTATATAGCTTACTGATACAGTCCTCCATCATAGGGGGACGGTTGATTTCATCATGACAGTCACTTCCAAGAAAATGTATCAGGTTCTCTTCCATAAGACCTCGAAGGGTCTTAGATTGATGATTAAAAATACCACCTAAAAAATCTTCACAATTAGCCTGCATATAACAGCCCATTTCCACAAGCTCTTTGACCCGTTCAGGATTCTCTATAAGACAGCCCACTTTTTCCACATGGGCAATGACCGGATAGTATCCCTCCTGAATGAGTTGTCGCAAACCCTCATTGATACGTCTAAAATGCTCTCCTGGTAGGAACTCAACCAGAAGATAACGACTATCTGCAAGTGTCAGGATATGTCCACTGGCTAATTCAGACAAAAGGCTTTCTCGGTAAAGAATCTCATTGCCTGTGAGAACCCGAAATTCTTTGTCTATGTTGTTTGCTTCTTCATTGACTTTACTACAAAGTTCCCTAACAAACTCATTATCTTGGGGCTTTCTTCCTGGGTAACTATGAGGAGTGGTAAGAATTGTTCGGACACCTTGCTCATATGACATTCGTAACATTCTTTTTGTTACTTCCATATCTGGAGAGCCATCATCAACTCCAGGAAGAATATGAGTATGAAAGTCCAAATATTCTTTCTTTTGCATATACAATCCCTTCCTATTCTCACCTTATTTTATGGTGTGCTTGAGGCGCCTTGTCATTCCCACAAGCACAAGAATTCCGGCAATGGCTACCGCTGATATGATCATTGCATCATTTGCCCCAGCTTGGAGATATTTTTTTAAGAAACTCATATAATATTCTGGGCCGACACCTAAACTTGTATCCAAATCTATATTTTTTAGTAGGATAACCGCAATTAGGTTAATTCCCGTTGCTGCCACCATACCGTAGATTATATAACGTACTGCATGGTGTTTATATTGATACATAAGTAACAAGATAGCCACTATGATTACTAGCATAATAAAGCTAATAATACCCATCATAAAAATCCCGTGGCTGTATCGCTCATTGAATTCATATATTGTCTTTGCAAAGCTTGGTTTAAGATACTGCAGGTATGTATGTTCTGCTCTATTTGCTGCATCCTTCATGGATTTATCCAACTGCACCGACACACTGATGTTATAATCCAAGAGATATTCATCCATAACCTTAGTAAATGTCTCTTTGAACCGTGTAGTATCTAGGGTTACTGTCTTCCCATCATAGACTGCATCCACATAATTGGTCATATCTAGATAGATTTGATCTTCCACAAGCATTTGCTCTGCCAAATCCTCAGGAAGGCTCATTCCTTTTAAAAGCTCTTTTAGCTTCGTCTTCACCATGCTTTGTGCGTTGGTAATGTAGCGGCTCTCACTCATAGCTTCATTTACGTTATGTTGTCCGGCAAAGCTTAATTGGTACTCTAAGACAAACAATAGGTTCAACATACAGAGGGTGATAAAAAAGGAAAGCGTCAGACTAAGCACAAATCTAAGTTGTTTTCTTTCATGCATCCTTATTCCTCCTGTATCGTTGGGCCTGATGTCTTCTCGGCATATACATAAAATCTTTTGGTTCGATTGCTGTTTACTTCACCAAAGGGATAACAGGTGTAAAGAATAAGTGTTTCTTTGGTATTCTCCAGATGATAGGCACTATCCTCTAATAGGTCCGCTACTTTGGTAGCCGTCACTTTATAGGTATATTCTCCATAGGTTGTATGTACTGTAAGAATATGATCTTCTGCGATTGCATCTAGAGGTGCACAGAATGTAGTATCGTGGCCACCTGCTAGAATTGTGGAACCCTGTCCCGGTAGACTACTTCCAATATACACTCCAATTCCATTCGTTAAAGTCTTCTCTGTGTCTCCGTAATAAAGGGGTGCTTTTAACCCGATTGCATCACATGAGATCTGACCAAATTGGTCCCCTACCAATGGAAGCTTAACTTCGCCCATTTTAAGAATTCCATCTTTTTTAGGTGTTCCCATTTGGTTCCTATCGTCATAGGTGTACTCTGGTGCTCCTTGAATTGCTGCCAACTTAAAATCATCCACAATCATATTCACTAGGAGCTTTCCTCCTGCCAGATACAGGAGTGCTGTCAGTGCAAAAAACAGGATAGGATAGCCTAGATAAGCGACTATTCTGTTTTTGCCTTTTCCTCTACTTCTTTTCATGTCTTTGGGCGAAAATAATCTTTTTACATGCGACGTAGATAGTAATTCCTAATAGGGCTATTAATCCAATAGCTATGATCCATACTGTCTCCATATTATATCCTGTATTCTTGATAGGAAGGTCCCCACTGTAAAGTGTTTTCTCTCCATCTGAAACTGTTAACACTGAGTTGATGTATTCTTCCTTGGTTACTGGAACACTCTTGTGTTCGGAGCCATCCAATTGCTCTGTTTTTTGATAATAGGCTTCATAGTCTTTCACTATGGTTGGTTCCTTCTGTATCACCGGTTTTTCGGCTTTCCCAGGTTTCGGCTTTGCGCTTCCTAAGGGTTCCTTACCAGTTTGTGGATCTTCAGTAACGTTCGGTTCTTGACCTGCAACCGGCTCTTGACTTGCACTTGGATTCTTACTTGCTTCTGGTCCTTTGCTTGCCTCTGGGGTAGGAGATGTACCTTCCCCTGGGGTAGAAACCACCTCTGCGAGATAGCCAGATGCAACTCCAGTAGCAATGTTGGAACTTACCTTTGCCTTTGCTTTGTCCGCCTGTTCTGGTGTCAAATCAACTCCATCCGCTGACAACTTGGCCCTAAGCGCACCAAGTGCTGCAGCAGTCGCTTTGTAGTCTTTACCTCGATAATGAAAGGTCTGACTGCAATAACTTATGACTCCTGCCTCTGCAGAATTAATCTCTCCAGCAAATACATTCACCGAAGAGATTAATATAGATGATATTGTTAGTACAGTCAACCATGCTGCCCTCTTCATCTTACTCTGACTCCTTTTAATATTTAAGAAAGCTCCAGACTTCTCTATCTGGAGCATTCTATGGTTACTTCTAGTATATCTAAACTATTTTTTAATAAACGTAGTCGCGTCTAGAATATCTCCGAGTCTATAGGCATCTTGACCTAATACTTCACATATACTCTCTGAAAAATTATTTAATAAGTCCTTATTATAATTAAATTCATAAGTTGAACCAGTATCTGTATACTTAGCAATCGTGGAATCACCGCACTTAAATTCTGCACTCTTACAGTCTACACCTACTAATAATGTATATGTAGTAGCAAATTTAGTGAATTCAACTTTGTAGTTCTTCTCATCGGAGCTAAACTTAACGTTATTGAAGGTAAAGCTTCTATCATTTCTGGTTAAGGTAACATTAAACTCATTCGCAACAGCTGTCTTCTCTACTTTTACAGTGACAACCTCTGTTCTACTTCCAAGGGATACGGTAATCTTCTTGGTAGCACCATCATCCATACTCTCTACTGTTACAGTCTTTCCATCGATTGTCTTAGTAAAGTCCCTTGCAGTCTTCCAGCCGGTAAAGATATCATCCTTATTCCTGTCTAAGAAGCTTACCAGTCTATCAAAATATAAATCCTTATATTGTGCAAACGTCTCTGCGTTAAGGTCTCTTGTAACTTCACGATAACCTTGAGATCCATCATAGTGCATTACATAGGAAGTATTATAGTCTAAAACAATTGACTTATTCACATCATCCAATACAGTAACTGTACAAGACTTGCTTACACCATTGGCTGTTGCGGTAATCGTTGCACTACCTTCAGCAACACCAGTAACTACACCATTAATTACGGTTGCTACATTATTATTACTTGATTTCCAAGTCACTGTCTTACTTGGACCGTATACAGAAGCCTTGATTGTAGCAGTCTGGCCTACAACAACTTCCAGGTTTGTTTGGTCTAATGAAAGTGTTGGCGCTATAACTGTAACCGTACAAGACTTAGTCACGCCATTGGCTTTTGCATAAATCGTTGCTTTGCCGGCTTTAATACCTCTTACAACACCTTTACTGTCTACTGTTGCTATGCTACTACTACTAGAACTCCAAGTAACTGTCTGACTTGCCCCGTAAGGGTATGCTTTTAATATGTATGTTTGTGTAGGGAAAATACTTATCGTTGAATTACTCAAGGTAAGAGTAGGTGCTTTCACAGTTATCTTACAGCTTACAGTGAGACCATTTGCTTTAGCATAGATATAAGCAACTCCTGCAGCTCTAGCGGTAACTACTCCACCACTTACAGTTGCTACTTTACTATTGCTGGTAGTCCAGCTTACTGATCTACTTTTACCAACTGCATTGCCCTTTAAAGCGTAAGTTTGATTAGGATATAAACTCAAACTTGATTTACTCAAAGTAAGGGACTGTGTTTTTACAGTTACTGTACATTTGATTGTTTTTCTACCAATCTTTGCAGTAATGGTAACTGTTCCGGCTTTTTTACCGGTTACAACACCCTTGCTGTTTACAGTTGCTACACTCTTATTACTAGAAGTCCAAGTAGCCGTCTTTGCTATACCATCAGAGTAAGCTTTTAATGTAACAGTACTCCCTGTTCCAGCTGAATAGATGGAGGCTTTCGATGCAGTAATAGCAATCGATGGAACTATTACAGTTACCTTACTGGTAGCACTTTTACCATTAGAAGTAGCTGTAATGGTCGCACTACCTTTCTTTTTAGCAGTCAAATTACCATATTTATCTACTGTAACAATCTTGGTGTTACTACTCTTCCAGGTAATCGTCTTAGAAGCCCCTTTAACAGTTGCTTTTAAGGTAGCTTTATTCTTCTCTCCTACCGAATTAAGGGTAAGTGATTTGCTACTTAACTTAATCGATGGGTTAATTACGGTTACTTTGCACTTTGCAACTACTTTCTTATTCCTCTTAGAAGTGGCAGTAATGGTTACTGTACCTGCTTTAATGCCCTTTACAACACCTTTGCTGGTTATCGTTGCCACTTTCTTATTCGAGGTTGTCCAATTAACACTCTTGTCTGCCTTACTTGGAACAACACTTTTTACGGATAGCTTAACAGTACCTTTTACATTAATGCTTGCCTTTGTCGTATTCAAGGTAATCTTAGTTGGTGCCTTTGATGCTGCACTAACGTTTATCATTGGTGTCACACCAAAAAGTACTAAACTGGCTGCGAGCAAAACAGCAACCATACGTTTTGTAATAGATTTCATATTTGCCTCCTTTGTTATCATGTTATAGCTTATAAAACTGGCTGTGTGTCATATACATAATAGACTTTATCATGATTTATTATAGAAAATTCTGGCACAAGTCGATTAAATTGATTATACCATTATCTGTCATATTAGTCAATAAACTGTTATTTTTTTGTATATTGTTTGTATTTTATACATATATGAATAGATGATTCCTAATATCAGAATAAGAAGGATAGAAGTTCCCTAATTTGCCTTGGCGCTTCCATCTCCATAGGCTTATCCGCTATGTCCGGAAGTATATGTGTATAATAATACAACTATTTTAAATAAAAAACCGCAAAAACATTTTACAGTTTTCACGGTTTTCTTATAATCTTATTCATGATTCTATTATATTAAAATATTGCTTACTTATTTTCTATGAGTCGCTATTTTTATCTCCCCATATGCCTTTAAAGCATCCTCGATTCCTCTTCCATCAGCCTCACCAAGCAGGGTTTCTCTGTCTTTTTTTGCAAGTGGTCCTCTTTGTACATTGCCTGGTCCATTCATACAGCCACCTTCACAGACCATACCTTCCATAAAATCCTCTGGAAGTCTTCCTAGCTTCAACAGCATCAGTGCTTTTTTGCACTCTGCTGCCCCATTTGCCTGACAAACAGTGACATCTGTTGCCTTTCCCATTTCCTCCATGGCTTCAATCACAGCTTTTGTCACGCCACCTGCCTGGGAGAAGCGTTTGCCATAGATGCTGGCTTGTTGTTTTTTCCCTTGATAATCTGACAAATCAATCTTCTTGGCACGAAACATAGCACTTAACTCCTCAAAGGTAAGGGCATAATCAGCACTGTCTTGGGCAACGCTGTCTAAGACCTCTCCCTTTTTGGCAATACAAGGACCTATAAATACCACAATAGCATCAGGATCCTTCGCTTTAATCAGCCTTGCCGTAGCTGCCATAGGAGATACGGTGGTAGATACGCGTTCTAAGAGTTCTGGATAATGCTTCTTAATCATATTCACAAAGGCAGGGCAACAGGAGGTAGTCATTTTCTTATTCTCTTGGTAAGCCTCAAGCCATTCTTCCGCTTCACTTTTTGCTACAATATCGCCACCTAAGGCAACCTCATACATATCCTTAAAACCGAGGGCCTTTAGACCTTCTGTTAGCACGCCAATAGACGCATTTTTCCCAAACTGACCTTCTATCGCTGGAGCCACACAGGCATAGACCGGATGGTCACTTGCCAGGTATTTTATGACATCTACCATAAAAGATCGGTCTGAAATCGCTCCAAACGGACAATCCTTAATACATGCGCCACATTGAATGCATTTATCCTCATCGATGATTACAATATTATTCTCATCCATGGAAATGGCATCCACCGGACAGCTTCTTTTACATGGCCGCATTAGGTCTGCAATGGCATTATATGGGCACTCTTTCGCACATTTGCCACATTCCTTACAGTGGTCCGGGTCGATATAAGCACGGTCCTTGGTCATGGAGATCGCTCCAAAGTTACAGGCCTCCTGGCAACGTTTGCTGACACATTTCTGGCAGTTGTCAGTTACAGTAAAACGGGTAATGGGACAACCTTCACAAGCAGAGTTGATTACTTGTACAATGTTTTTGTTATCCTTGTTGGCAAGTGGAGACAAGCCTTCAGCCAGACGGACTCTTTGGCGGATGATCTCTCTTTCCTTATAGATACAGCAACGGAATCTGGCCTGTGGACCGGGAATCATATCGTAAGGAATCTGATCTCTTCGTTCCTGCAGTTTGCCATTAAACGCTGCCTTCGCAACGGAATAAAGCACCTCATGTTTTATACTTCCAAGTCTAGCGTTCTCTTCAAGCATGGTAAATCCTCCATTTTCTACTAACGATGTTCGTCGTCATCAATCCTGCCGAAAAACGGCTCATTTATGCTTAATAATAACTTATTACACATTCTTTCCCCATCTTCTTCACAACTTCCTGCATCTGCTTTATCAGATTCATTCGTATACTTAAATCAAACGGCAAATCCGGATTCTGATGTGCCACATTGATTGCTTTACCTACATACAGGTGTAAATCCGTACAGTCCTCTATCAATGTCTTGGCTATCAGGGATGCTCCATTTTTTTCATCTAATACAGTGAAGAAGTTCTCATCGATATCCCCCTTCTCATACTGCCTCAGCAGGGTAAGGGTTCTGGACAAGGTCAATACACCCTCTGTGACCAGATCAATGCCCTCAATATGAGCGATTGGTGGAATATTAGGATCAATATAATTCAGATCGGTGACAATTTTTCTTTTGGTTTCTCTTGCTACGATATTGGCAGTGGTGCCACCACAGACAATGGTAGTCGCATCTCCTGCCATAAAATCAAGGACGGCTCTAGTGTCGTCCTCTTTTCTTATCGGTGGTCCGGTAAGTATATGTACCACCTTTTTGTTAATGATCTTGGCCACCGCAACTGTGGTATCATCACCTGGAGACTGCATATATAAATCATCACAGGCCTTAGACAAGGTATTGGCCATACGATTTGCGGTAAATGCAGTTGTTAAGTGTGACTTGGCGTACTCAGCCACATTCACCCAATCCCAACCGAAATTCAGAATCTTTCCAACACCGGCATGTATGACGCCATCACTAAAGAGGATAAAATAATCCCCTAAGCGCACATGGAATCGATATTCCCTGATATTCTTATCCCGAATCACCCGTTCTTCATAGGGTAGGTTTACAATATTGCCCTCTCTTAGACAGATACAGCTTGGATTATCAAATTCCACCAGGTAAGCTTCCCCGGAATGGAAGATTTGCAGAATACTGAAGGTGGAATAGGCAACCTGGCGTACCTTACAGACTGGCAGAGTCATGGCTATGGTCTCCACACAGTCGTCTAGGCCAGCCCCATTTACCAGCATAGTTCCTAGAATTTTTCCGGTCAGGGTGGCCAGGATATTGGCTTTTACTCCACTTCCCATTCCATCCGTCAAAATAAGAATGTCAGAGTCCGGTGTTTTTATTATCTCTACCTTGTCACCGCACAACTCCTCGTTATGTTTATTTAAGCTTTTATAAGATATCTCTACATTAATTCCCATAGAAACCAACCTTTCTAGCCCATCTCTTGTTCTGTCCGTTATCAATAGTCTTCTGGTCCTTTACCATGCATGATAATTGGTTGTATTTTCTTCTCTTCTGTCAGATTACCATCATATAAAATCGTATCTCTTAATTTAGTCAGGGTAACCTTGGTCTCAGCCGTGGTTTCTCCCAAGAGGCCAGCAATTTCCTGAGCAACCATCATCTGTTTGTCGATGACCTTCTGGGCCATTTCTATGGTCTCCATTTTCACCTGGTACGCTTTTCTTTTCTTCTCTTCATCCTCTGTGATATCTACCATAATGCCAAGAACTCCGTCTAGATCTGGCACATAGACAATATTCTGCAGGGTAGTCACCCCGTATTCATCATAGGTAACCGTTTTCCCCAAAAGACTATTATGGGTATGAAGGACATATTCAAAATCTCTATGATCAATAATCTCATACAAGTATTTCTGTTTGGCTTCGGCAGGGGTTACACGAAAATACTGTTCAGCACCTACATTATATTCAATAATCTTCATTTCAGCATCTACCATAATAATGGCATTAGGTGTGATATCTAACACCACGTTGGCCATGGAGCTGGCTCTGTCATGCATATAAGGAATGCACATGCTAAGCTCTGCCTTGCCCTGGTAAACCGCAATGGCTTTCTCCCGGCAAGAACTGTAGCCACAAGCTCCGCAATTAAACTCATGGGAGGCATCTATCTTACCAATCTTTTTTAATATCTCTCGAATCTGGACATCAGTTGGAATCTTATCCTCGTTCTTACGCGGAAGGAATTGTTTATGAAGCTTTAATTCTTCATGTTTAAAATACTCCTCTTCCTCCGCAGGTTTCTTCGAAATATTTTCTTCCATATCGAGCTTCACTTTAAACCGAGAAATGCCCGAGGTATCAACAGCTGGCCCTTTGATACAGCCACCATTACATACATTGAGCTCGATAAAGCTATCTGTCACTTCGCCTTTTTCCATACTCTTAAGAAGTTCCATACAGTTGTTAATGCCATGAACATAGAATTTGTGGTAGTGATCTTCACTACCTGAGGCTACAACAGAGGAAATAACCCCGCTAGTGATTGGATACAGACGGTTTACCTCAGGACTCGGATTGTCGAAAGGTTGTTCCGTAAGAAGATCTAGTTCAATGCCTTCTTCCTTCATCCAGTCCTCTAACTCAGTAAAATTAATGACAGCGTCTACTGCTCCGGCTGTTCTTGAGTCTGACAATGCTTCTCTCTTCTTGGCGATGCAAGGTCCTAAGAATACCACCTTCACATCCGGTCCCAACTCTTCTTTAATGAGTTTACCGTGGGCTACCATTGGGGATACCACCGGTGCCATAAACCGAGTCAAGCTAGGGAAATAAATCTCTATCAGATCATTGGCGCTTGGACAACAGGTAGTGATGATATTGCGCATGGTGCCTTCTTTCAATAGTTTCTGGTATTCACGGGTCACTAAAACAGCCCCCTCGGAGGTCTCTCTGACCTGATAGAAGCCTAATTGTTTTAACCCATTTACCACTTGGCCAGCCTTCTTAAAATGCATAATACCTAAGTAGGAAGGCGCCAGGGAAATGATTGTTTTATATCCATGTTTAATAAAATCTTTCACCTTATCTAAATCACTAATCAAAGTCTTTGCATTTTGTGGGCACGCATCCAGACAATGACCGCATAAAATGCATTTATCATTGAGAATCTGCGCTTGTTGGTTTTTGACGACAATCGCTTTAACTTCACAGATCCGTACGCATTTATAGCAATTTTTACACTGTGCTTCTTTAAAGCCGATAACGTTCATTATGTAAGCCTCCTAAGTACCTGTTGGTAGAAAAAGGTTTCGGTATCTTTTGGGGATAAGGAAAATAGCTCTTCGTCTATCTTAACACACACTCCATTGACACACTGACCCATACAAAAAGAGCCATTCAGTTCCACTTTATCCTGTAAACTTTCTTTCTCTAGCAATTCCTGCAGTTTCTTCACAATCTCTCTGGAACCTTTAAGATGGCAAGAACTTCCAATACATACGGTTATATTCACTATTACACCTCCTATAGGCAGATTTAATGTTGAGATTTTATATTTCTATAAACATGCAAAAGTGAGCCTTTAGAGCTATGAATTCAAGAGCTAATGAGTTTAAGTTCTCAAGGCCTTTGTTAATATTTTATCATACTTTAGGAAGGAAATAAAGAGAAAGGATGAAAAGATACAAATTGTATGAAAAGAAAAACATGGAAAGGAAGAATGAATAAGGATGTAGAAGTGAGCTAAGGTATCTCATTTCTTCATCCTTTCCCATCTCAATCAAGATTTCTTTCTATCTGCTGAGAGCCTGCATAATCTTACCATGACTATTAGTTGCAACAATATTAGCACTACTGTTGTAAACAAGGTTTTTACTATACTTATCAAATACTGCCCCTCAAAGCTTCCTTTTACCATTACTAAGTAGTTCTGGATTGCACCCATTAAGTTTTCTATGGCCTCAGGATAAAATTCTAAGTGCGACCATCGTTCCGGTATAAATATGTCGGGCAGATAAAAATAGAAGTTTGATAGATATAACAGCAAACTAGTAAGCAGTAGCGTCACTCCGGTTATTGGTAAGTTTTTTCGGCTTCGTATAATGACGATAATCCAAAGGAAAAGAATCGCAAACCAGACTGGCAGGGAGCGAAGGTAGGAAACTGCTTCATTTACTTGTTGATACTCTACCGTGGAAAGTATCTGGTCGTTAGGTAGAAGGTCTAAGGCAGCCTTCGTCTCTTCTTTACCACCTTGAATAAGAATACGGTCATAGGCGTACTTCTGATCAGGATTGTATAGATAGACCATCGCGTACTGGCTATCTGCTATACCCGTTACTTCATATTGCTTGTCTGCAAACCAAATGGTATTACCAACTCCGTCACAGTCGCCAAATAGAGTGTAGGAGGTTTCTTCATCTATGACACACTGGGTCTCATTGGACTTAGGCCAAGATCCAGCAGTTAACGCTACCGGCATAAGTTCCATATCACCCGCCACCTGATAGAGTTCTACATTTGTTTGCCTGAATGGTTTTTTAGCGATAATAGTTTGCTTCTGGGCAATGTCGTAACTGCAGACTTTCGCACCTTTTTGCCTCATTTGTATAAGTTGAAATTGTCCAAGGGTTGCATTGTTCATTGCAACCTGTGTACCTTTGTAACAATTGATTCCAGATGTACTGCTATAATTATTATATACGATTGCCCAAGTCAAACATACTATCAATAGAAAAAAAAATGGATGATGGTAGACCTCTCTTTTAGATTGTTTTAGAGCGTTTATGAGTTTATGACTGTACGCCTTCCCTTGTATGTTAATCTTCTTCTGCAAGACGAACCACATCCCCTTTCTCAACAATCTTATTGGAGTCGGTTATAATCTTGTCCTCCGTGGTTAAATCTTTACTATTGATTGAGGCATATTCAGCATCCTGCGCATCGATGGTCACATCTATTCTTTTTGCCACAAACTCCGTTCCAAGAACTGTTTCCTTTTCCTCCAGTACAAGAACATAGGTTTTATCCCTACTGGTGTGGAGAGCTTTTAGTGGAATACAGCTATAATAGGAACCGAGCGTATGAGTGATGTTATAGATTATGGTCTGACCTTCTTCATAATTCTCTGAGGAGAGAGGAATTGTAATAGAATCCATTCCGTCTTTTTCAGTTATATGTTCCACTTTGATAGTCTCATTTTGAAAACTAGCTAGATTGTATAGAGCTATGGTATCACCTTCTACCATCAGCTTCTCTTTAGTAGGAGTTGCTATTGTAATACATAGGATATTATTCTTTTTTTCTACCGTTATATAATCACTTGTGATATTGGCCAAATCCTTACTACATAATTCTTTCACTTCCACTTTAGGAGTGGTAATGGAAGCCATGCCTCTTGAAATTCCGGTACATAAAAGCATAAGAAGCAAGAATACTACCAATGCCTTACGAGCTTTTTTTGAAACGATCTCTTTCATAACTTCCTCCTTTTTACTCTTTTAGACCGGAGGCCATAATGCCCTGTTCCAGGTATTTTTGTCCAGATAGGAACAGAAGAATGGCCGGTATAAGGGAAATAACTGCTGCCACCATGGCAAGGCCTATATTATCTAGCCTGATGTGTGACATATAAAGGGATATGGGCCATAACGTCTTATCCGATAAAAATGCCACAGGCTGCTCTACATTGTTCCAGTACTCGATAAAACCTAGGATGAGGGCTGATAGAATCCCAGGTGCCCCCATGGGAATCCCAATGTGAGCAAATAATTGAAGTTCGGAAGCACCATCTAGACAAGCAGATTCTATGAGATCCTTTGGAATTCTTTGAAAGAATTTGGTCATCAAAAAGATGGGAAAGGTGGCAAATATGTTAGGAAGCACCACAGACCACATTGTGTCCATTAATCCCATTTTATCCAATACAAGGTAGCTGGACACCATAGTAACCTGAAATGGTAGCACCATAAGAATGGTATAGACCGTAAATAACAAGTGCCTACCTGGAAACCTGTACCGAGCGAATGCCCAAGCCGCCGGCATCCCCACCAAAAGCTGACCTAAAAGTATGCAACTCTCCTGTTTCATAGAATTCCAGAACATTATGAAGAATTCCGGTGTGTCTAAAAGAAGTTCTATGTAATGACGTAAGGTAGGATACTTAACCCAAAGTACAATGTTGGCATATTGGGAGGAGTCCTTGTCAAAGATCATCCCCAGTCTCTCTACAGCTTCCTGTTGTCCTAAGAAGGAGGAAATGATAAGCATCCACAGTGGTAGACTAACAATGATGGCAAAGGTAAAGAGGATAATAAAAACGATTGCCTTTTGTACTTGACTCTTATTCATGTTCCTCTCCCCCCCGTCGTTCAAACTTAAATACTACAATAATAAAAGTAGTCACTACCATGGTAACGATGACTGCTGCTGCAGTCATTTTCTCCATATCAAGTTGAGAAAACCAGTTATTAAAGAGATGCTGCAACAGATAGATATGGTCTTCTGGATAATCCCCAGCTACCAGATAAGCTTCTCGAAATACTTTAAAGGAATTAACTAAAGCAAGGATCAGGTTCATAGCTATGGTACTCTTCAAATTCGGCAAGGTTATGTAGCGAAAGGTCTGCATTCGTCCTGCTCCATCCAAGCTGGCGGCTTCATAGATTCCTGTTGGAATTGCAGACAAGCCCGCAAGCCAGAGAATCATGAAATACCCCATGTTCTTCCATGTATAGCTGATGACCAACATGGTAAAGGACGCCCCGGAATCCATCCAGTGGATCGGGTTGACTCCCAATTGTACCAAAAGGTTATTGATAACACCGTTGTCAAAAAAGAGAACTTTCCAAAGTACCACCACCGATGCAACAGGAATTACCATAGGAATCAAAAACAAGGTCTTAAACAGGTTGTTGCAAAGGGTAATTCGCTGCAACATTAAGGAAACCAGAAGAGAGAGTAACAGCATACTAGGAATACATACTAAGCAGAAACAAAATGTATTCTTGATTGCCAGATGAAAGGCATCATTACCTAGGACACTGATGTAATTATCCAATCCCTTGTATTGATTACCAAGGGTATCCAGAAAAGAGCGTCGGATAACATCTAAAAAAGGGATAAATACAAAGGTGCTGACTCCCACCAAGCTTGGGGCTAGAAACAGGAGAGCATACCTAATCTCTCTTGCCTTATAAGGCACTTTAGATACGTTGCTTGACTTATTTTTGTTCTTCAAGATATCGATCCACCTTCTGAATAATCGTGTTTACCGTTGTATTAAGATCTGCTCCACCGTT
>JAEZPG010000027.1 GCA_023413555.1 Bacillota bacterium
CACACATTGCTGTGACATCTTTTTTATTGCTTCAGATGTGTTTAATAGATTGCTTTCTGTCATTTAGTCTCTCCTCTCTATTTTTGTTGAGGAAATTTCATAGTTAATTTTATTGATCTCGACGTCATAAATGATGTACAAAGTTAATTATGAAATTTTCCCACAATTGTAGTATAACATAATTTTAACACAAAATATACTGTTCACAAAAATTTAATAAGATTATATAAAATTTACAGGGTACCTCAGAGGCTGCAAGACCTCTTTCACCACTTCTATGCAAAAAACATATCTCCTGTTTATAAATATGCTTTATAACAAGAGATATGTTCCACTCAGACAATATATTTACTAATATTAATTTATTCATTCCTAAAACTATATATTCGAGGTATTACCTAATGTAGCCACCATTACCGCTTTTATAGTGTGCATACGGTTCTCAGCTTCATCAAACACTATATCTGCGTTTGCTTCAAATACTTCCTCTGTAACTTCTTTTCCCTTTACAGCTGGTAAGCAGTGCATGAAGATCGTCTTGTCATTCTCTGTCATGGCCATAAGTTTACTATTCACTTGGTATGGCTGTAATAGAGCAATACGTTCTGCTGCCTTCTCTTCTTCTCCCATAGAGCACCACACGTCTGTATATATTACATCAGCCCCTTTAACCATGTTAAGGTCATCTGTTAACGTTAACTTAGAACCAGATTCTTTTGCATATTCTTCACACTGCTCCACCAACGTATCCAATGGCCATAACTGCTTTGGCGCAAGAATTGTAATATGAATCCCCATCTTGGTACAGCCAATCATTAAACTATTACCCATATTGTTACGTCCATCTCCTACGTAAACAAAGTTCAATCCCTTTAGATAACCAAAATGCTCCTTCATTGTGAGTATATCTGCTAAAATCTGGGTAGGGTGATAGGTATCTGTTAACCCGTTCCATACTGGTACCTTACTATACTTGGCAAGCTTCTCCACATTCTCCTGCTTAAATCCACGAAATTCTATCCCATCAAACATTCTGCCTAATACTCTTGCTGTATCTTCCACGCTTTCTTTGTAACCTAATTGTATATCGTCTTTTCCCAAATATTCAGGGTGACCACCCTCATCAACACAGGCTACAGTAAAAGAGCATCTTGTTCTCGTGGATGGTTTTTCAAAGATTAGGGCTATATTCTTGCCTTTTAAGCTATTGCCGGTAATCCCTTTTTTCTTATCTGCTTTTAACTTCGCAGCTAAGTCTAATAAATAATTAATTTCTGCCGGTGTAAAATCCTTCAATGTCAGAAAACTTCTTCCTGATAAATTCATAACAGCACGCCCTTTCTAATTAGTATATTTATTCATTAATATGTAGATTTATACATTAACTCTATTTCTTTCATTTGTCAACTACTTTTTAGATATTTATAGAATTTCCTAAGTAATAAAAAAACATAGAGTAGCCGAGATGCTACTCTATGAATTTTTATTAATTCAATTCATCCTCTGGCGACATTGGTTTACTTGTTTCATCACTGCTCTCAATCACAATATCCCTGTTATGACTATACATACTTGCCATCAAATCATTATCCAATATATAAGTAGAAGTTTGTTTCACTTTCAAGGCACGCTCATAATCATTTCTGAATAGCTCTATGTCCTGTTTAACTCCACTATTGATATTCCAGGCTCGACTGCCGTCAAAAAGCTTCTCCCTAGAAATTTCAAACATTATATTATCTTTAATAAAAGAACCTTCAAACAAGTATACGGTAAATGCCACAAATCCTGAGTCTGAATTAACAAGATCCCGCCCTAGCACATACGGCTGAGGAATCTTAATATCAAAAAGATTTGCTATAGTAGGCAGAAAGTCAATCTGTCCACCAGTGGTTGAAATGGTATCCGTCACACCGCTATTTGGAACATGTATAATTAACGGAACTTTAAACATTTCATCATAGTCATAACTCTTTCCAATAAAATTAGATACCGTTTTATAATTCTCATCCATATTACAATTTAGTCCATGATGATCCCCATACATAGCAATTACCGTATTATCATACAACCCCTCTGCTTTTAACTGCTGAATAAATTGTCCAATGGCTGCATCCGTATATGCTACCGTCTCTAGATAGCTGCCGAAGGCAGTACCCTTATCTTGATCCAATAAATCAATCATTTCCATCTCCGCTGGTAAAATATATGGATGATGATTTGTCAATGTTATAATAAAAGAGAAGAATGGATTTTCTTGTTTTTTCAGTATATCTATTGTCTGTCTAAACATAGATTTATCGCTAATACCCAATCCTATAATCTCATCACTAATTAAATCTTCCTGACTGTAAAATTGCTGAAATCCTTGATATGGATAGGCATTTTCCCTATTCCAGAAGCTGCCCTCATATCCATGGATAGCCATGGCTGTATACCCTTGATTTCTCATTAGCCATGGAAGCCCATTATAGGTGTTGGTGGTATATAGACTATAGCATTCGCGGTCAATTACGGGATATAAACTATTTAGTGTGGTAAATTCTGCATCTACTGTATTGCCTTTTCCTATATTAGAGTAAAAATTATTAAAATAAATAGTATCATTTCTCAATAATTCATTGATATTAGGTGTTAGCTCCTGTCCATTATAGGTGGCTCCCACAACAAAATTCTGTAGTGACTCCATCTGAATGACAATTAAATTCTTTCCTTTGCATATCCCTTGGTAAATGTCTGCTTTAGGCGTTTCTTTTACCTCGTCCACCTCATCTAACACTTCTTTTTTCGTTACTGACTTATTGCCCAAGTTGTTAACCACGCTATAATATGCATCATTGAGATGATTGCTAAAGAATTCAATCGAGTTAAACTTGCGAATCAGCTTAGCATCCATAGGATTAATTGACGCCACTACTAATGCTAAAATCAAAACCCATCTGCATCTGTTTACTACTCTTCTCGTAATATGAAGTTGTTCTGCCCATTCCTTTGCATACTTGCAAAATAAATAGAAGGTCGCAGGTACTTCAAACAATAAAATAAAACTGGCCGGAATTAATGTGGCTATAAAACTATTAGGAACCTTTGCAACATTAGAAGCCTGCCACAACTGTTTGACAGATACTGTTTGGTTATAGTAATTAAAATACATGGAGTCTGCAAACATTAAGACTGAGAATCCTACATACAGTATAAAGAAAACCACATTTTTATATTTGAATTTACTTGTACCAAACTCAAAAAAAATTAATAACAAAATCAATATGCTTCCCAAAGTTACTAAGCTTCCTAGCAAGTTCACATTAATTAAGCTATAATAGGTAAATAGCTTTATACACATTAGCACAATTAACATCCACGGTGATGTAATAAAGCTTTTCACTTTTGCCATTCTATACCTCCCTTATCTGCAGCTTTCAATGACATTCTTTATGCTACAACTTTTTCATTGTTTATTCAATACTTTCCATGTATTGTTAAGAAAACCTTAGGATTTAGATTTGGGGAAGTCAGTTACATAATTTAAGTAATAATCAAAAGAGAGTTGTTCTATCACCGTAAACTTGGCTACAGAACAACTCCCCTTTTATTATACTAAAGGTTTCTCTTCATTTGCTACTTCAGTGATTGATTTCACTAATCCAGCAATTCCCTGAATCTCAGATGGAATAATAATCTTTGTAGCTTTTCCATCTGCTGCTTTAGCAAATGCTTCTAAGCTCTTAATTTGAAGAACAGAAGCACTTGGACTAGCATCATTTAAGAAACGTATACCATCCGCATTCGCTTTCTGTACAGCAAGAATAGCCTCAGCCTGTCCTTCGGCTTCACGAATCGTGGCTTCTTTCTTAGCTTCTGCACGAAGAATAGCCGCTTCCTTCTCTGCTTCAGCTTCCAGAATCGCAGATTCTTTCTTACCTTCCGCTACAAGAATTGTAGATTTTTTCTCACCTTCTGCACGGAGAATTGCTTCTCTTCGTTCACGTTCTGCCTTCATCTGTTTCTCCATTGCATCCTGAATAGCTGCTGGAGGAATAATATTCTTTAGTTCAACGCGATTCACTTTGATTCCCCATGGATCTGTTGCAACATCAAGGGATACACGCATCTTTGTGTTAATAATCTCTCTAGAGGTTAAGGTCTCATCCAATTCCAGATCACCAATAATATTACGAAGCGTTGTTGCAGTTAAATTCTCAATAGCCATAATTGGATTTTCTACGCCATACGCATATAGTTTGGGATCTGTTATTTGAAAGAATACAACGGTATCAATTCTCATGGTTACATTATCCTTGGTGATTACCGGCTGTGGTGCAAAGTCTACAACCTGCTCCTTCAATAATACTCGCTTAGCCACCTTATCCACAAATGGCCACTTCATATGAATACCCACACCCCAAGTTGCCTGATATCCTCCTAACCGTTCAACAATATAAGCGTGAGCCTGTGGTACAACCTTGATGCATGTAGCAAAAATAAGCAATATTAAAACCACCACACCAATCAATACATACATGCTGTCCATTTGAAATACCTCCTTATATACTATTCTGCTGCTTTTTCATAATCCGCCGGAGTTTGTTCCTCTACAATAGCTTTTACACCAGTAATTCGTACTATCCTAACAATTGCATCTTTAGGAATCACTCTGTTATCTGTAGCTCTTGCAGTCCACTCAAGTCCATTAATCATGACAGTCCCCGTATTATTCAGATTGTCAATGCAATCTGTCACCTTCACTCTATTTCCAATCAAGCTTTCACTATTAGTAGGAACACGTTTCGTATTAAAAAACTTTACAGCCACCGGTCTTGTAAACACTAGCAAAATAACGGAAAGAACAAAGAACAGAGCAATCTGCACCCATATATCAAAACCTAATAACGCTGCTATAAGAGCAAACAGAGCTCCCCCTGCAAACCAGATTGTTGTGAGTCCCAATGTTGCTATCTCAATTAAGATAAAAAGAATCAATAGAATAAGCCAAGCCATCGATTCATTCATTATACCCACTCCTTTCCATAAGGATTATTAACTTTAACCTATCTACAATCTTACATTATAATGGCAGATAGTTCAAGCTGACATCCCTTATGTTAATGGATTTTTAATAAATCATAATCGTCTTTGTCTTGCCACTTCAAACATAAGGATAGACGCAGCAATTGCAGCATTTAACGATTCTACCTGTCCCATCATCGGAATTTTTATTAAATAATCTGCAAGCTGCGAGGTCTCATCTGTCAAACCATTTGCTTCATTACCAATCAAAAATCCACATGGCCTAGTATAATTATAGGATTCATAATGTGTCGTACCTTGTAAATGAGCTGCGTACAGGCTGATTCCTTGGTTTTTCACCTTGATTACAGCATCCTTAAAATTGTCCACATAACAAAATGGGACACGGAAAATAGATCCCATAGTGGAACGAATGACCTTTGGATTAAAGATATCTGCAGACTCCTTACTTAATATCACACCAGTAGCCCCCGCACCCTCAGCAGAACGAATAATTGTTCCAAGGTTACCTGGATCTCTAAGATTCTCCAACAAAACTATATGGCTCATTTGACTGGTAAGAATGTCTTCTAAGGAATACTTTGGCATCTTAACAATAGCTAGAATTCCTTGAGGTGTGACGGTATCTGACATTTCTAAGAACAGTTTATCACTAACCACCTCATAGGATAAGGTCTGAAGCACTTTTCCATGTTGTTTTAGAAGCTCTTCTTCTCTAGATTCCGACACATAGACCTCCTGAATTCCAAATTGCAGTGCCTCTTCTACCATCTTGAAGCCTTCCACTAAAAACACTCCTGCTTCCGCCCTTGTTTTTACTTTCCTCTTCAGTTGCATTACTTGTTTAATCTTGTTATTACTGCTACTGGTTATCATATATACTTCCTTGTTATTCTTGATTATTCATAGCTGCTAGTTTATTTAATACTTCATTTATACCAATTACGATAAGAATGTCTTCACAGCTTAACTTTTCATCTGGCTCAGGATTGATGTCTATATTCTCACCTCTCCTTACGCCAATTACGTTAATTCTATATTTAGCCCGAAGATTCAATTCCTTTATACTATAACCATCCCAGCTTGGAGGGACATCCAGTTCCATCATACTGGTAGTGGACGATAGTTCAATAGCATTAAACATATTACCCATCATTAGGTTGTGAGCAATACGGATTCCGGTTTCCTTCTCAGGAAATATCACCTTATCCGCTCCAACCTTTCGTAACACCTTAGCATGAATCTCAGTCTGCGCCTTAGCCAGAACAAATGGGATTCCAAGCTCTTTGGCCAGAATAGTAACCATGACACTGGCCTCTAGGTTCTCTCCAATTGCCACAATAGCACCATCAAAGTTGCCAATTCCAAGGCTTTCCATGGACTCTGAATCACACACATCTGCTTTTATCGCGCAGGTGACAATATCTGCTACCTCTTGAATCTTATCTTCATCATTATCTACTACTAATACTTCACAACCACCTTCTGCTAATGTGATTGCTATACTTTTCCCAAATCTTCCTAAACCAAATACAACAAATTCCTTCTTCTCCATATTATTACCCTCTCTATCCTACCATAATCTTATCCGTAGGCAATTTTCTACTATTGGTCTTCTCTCGCTTCCTAGAATTGAATGCTAAAGCCAATGTAATAGGCCCAATACGCCCAAGATACATGGTTATGATAATTACAATCTTTCCAATATCGGTAAGCTTCGTAGTAACGCCTCTGGTTAAACCAACTGTACCAATTGCAGATGCGGTTTCGTATAAAAGATCTAGGAACCTTGCACTTTCTGTAATGGTTAGAATAAAAGTACTTATTACAAGTACCATAAAGTTCAAGCCGAACACTGTCATACTTTTTTTTATAAAACTGTCTGTAACCGTTCTATTAAAGAGTTCTACATCCTGCTTGTTACGTATATTGGTCCATATAGCCATAAATAGTACCGCAGCTGTCACAGTCTTAATACCACCTGCAGTACCAGATGGAGATCCTCCAATAAACATCAGAATTATACTGATAAAAGAGGTAGATTCGTGTATCTCAATCTGTGGTATGGTAAAGAAACCTGCTGTTCTTGTAGTAACGGATTGAAATAAAGAAGCCATAACCTTATTACCAAACGACATATTTCCGATAGTTCCTTTATTGTTATACTCCAGAATTAAGATTAGTAGACCGCCTCCAAATATAAGGATTAATGTCATTGTAAGGACTACCTTAGTATGTAGTTCCATCTTTCGTATTAATTTTTTCCCTTTCACCTTTTCTTTAAATCTTCTCTTAAAGGTATGAATTATGTCCCACCAAACAGGGTATCCGATACCACCTGATACAATAAGCACCATAGTAACAATATTAATCAGTGGTGAAAATTGATATGGCATCAAACTATTTTCTCCAATTAAATCAATTCCTGCATTACAAAATGCAGATACGGATGTAAAAATAGATATGCCAATACCCTCAGGTAATCCATAATCCGGGATAAATCGAAACATAAAAAGTAAAGCACCTACTGCTTCCACTATCAAAGTACCCTTAATTACTTTCTTGGTTAGCTTTACCAACCCTTGAAGAGTATCCAGGTTATAAGCATCCTGGATTAAAAGGCGGTCTTTTAACGTAATTCTTTTTCTTAAAATTAGTAAAATGGAGGTAGTAAACGTTACAACGCCTAATCCTCCAAATTGTATCAAGATAAGAATTACAATTTTCCCAAACAAGCTCCAGTGAGTAGCCGTAGTTACCGTTGTTAACCCGGTAACACAGATGGAAGTTGTTGAGGTAAATAAAGCGTCAATAAAGTTGGTACTTTTGCCATTTTCCGCAGAGATTGGCAAGGTAAGTAGTAACCCTCCAATCAGTATAGCAATCAAAAATCCATAAGCTATCATTTGTGTTGTAGTAAAACTTCTTCTGTGGAAAATGTGCTTTAACTTAGTCCTAAAACTATCACTAGAATCTTCAAAATCACTCATTCTCTTATTCCTCTTGCATTTTGCTTAGTTTTGCTGCTTGATCGGCCGCTGTCAGACTATCAATTATTTCATATAAGTCACCATCCAAAATACCATCGAGTCTGTGTAATGTCAACTTAATTCTATGATCCGTTACACGCCCCTGAGGGAAATTGTATGTTCTAATCTTCTCTGAACGGTCACCTGTTCCTACCTGGCTCTTTCTAGCCTCAGCTTCGGCTGAATGGGCTTTCTCCAATTCCAAATCATACAATCTAGTACGAAGTACTTTAAGTGCTTTGTCTTTGTTCTTTAGCTGTGACTTTTCATCTTGGCATGAGATAACAATGCCTGTTGGTATATGAGTTAAACGTACCGCTGAATCCGTGGTATTGACACACTGCCCACCATTACCGGATGCACGGAATACGTCGAACTTACAATCATTCATATCAAGCTGTACATCTACTTCCTCAGCCTCTGGCATAATAGCTACTGTTGCTGTAGAAGTATGGATACGTCCACCGGATTCAGTTACCGGCACACGTTGTACACGATGCACTCCACTTTCATATTTCAGCTTGGAATAGGCACCTGTACCATTTATCATGAAAATTACTTCTTTAAACCCACCTAAACCGTTCTCATTCACGCTCATCATGTCTATCTTCCAACGATTACGCTCTGAGTAACGACAGTACATACGATATAACTCAGCTGCAAATAAAGCTGCTTCATCTCCACCGGCACCTGCACGAATTTCTACTACAACGTTTTTCTCATCATTAGGATCTTTAGGTAATAGTAAAATCTTGAGATGATTTTCAATTTCTACAAGACGAGTCTTACAATCATTTAACTCTTCCTTAGCAAGCTCTCTCATTTCCTCATCTGTCTCTTCCTCAATCATTAAAAGACTGTCTTCAATTCCCTGTTTTGTTGATTTGTATTCCCTATAAGCCTCTACAATTTCACTTAAATCATTTTGTTCCTTCATTAATTTACGATATCGTTCCTGATCATTGATGACACTTGGCTCACTTAATTCATCCATAATTTCTTGATATCTTATTAACAGATCTTCTAATTTATCAAACATAAAAATCCTCCAATAAACAATCTTACAATTCTTCTATCTCAACGATATGACTTCTCATACATGTGCATATACCACTCGGTCAAGGCCAGACAGATCCTTAAACACCGTTACATTGGTAAAGCCAGCAACTAATAATAAGTCGCTGACCGCACATCCTTGATTATATCCAATTTCAAAAAACAGTTCTCCATCGTCTGTTAAATGGTTCTTAGCTCCTTCTATAATACGTCGGTAAAACCATAGGCCATCACTCTTCCCATCTAGTGCAAGTATCGGCTCATGAAGCCGAACCTCCGGCATTAGATCTTTAATATCAGCAGTTGGTATATAAGGGGGATTAGAAACAATAATGTCAAATTTTTCTTCCACTTCTTTATATAAATCACTCTGAAAAAATTCCACTTCTGCCTTTAGCCTCAATTTATTGGCCTGGGCTACCAAGAGAGCTTCTTTTGAGATATCTATGCCCACTCCACGGCTTATATTCCCCTCTAAAGCAAGAGTAAGAATAATACATCCACTTCCTGTGCAAAGATCTAATACGCTTTTCCCTTTGCAAGATTTTAACACACATTCAACCAATTCTTCCGTTTCTTGTCTGGGTGTGAGAACATACTCATTAACAAAGAAACCATATCCAAAGAAATCTCTTTTCTGGGTAATCTGACTGACAGGAATATACTCTAAGCGCCTTTCTATACACTGACGGTATCTTGCATAGTCCTTTGGATCAGCCTCACTATTTCTTTTCAAATAATAAGTGGCACGATTGATTCCAAAGCTATACTCCATCAAATACCATGCATCAAGGCCAGCATCTGCTATCTCAGCCGCTTTCAATTTATCCACGCCTTCTTGTAATACCTGCTCCAAGGTTATCATGTCACTTACCTCATTTATTCTATTATCTACTTTTATATACAAAATATTTATCCAATGCCTTTAGAATTTCATCATCTTCCTCACTGTCCTCATCGTCGAACTCATCAAGAACTTCTGTAGGAGCACTTTCTTCAAATGCCTTGGCGATTGCATCGTCTGCCTCCAAGATTACCTGCTCATATGGCAACTTCTCAATTCTTGATGCTTCGAGAAAATCCTTCCAATCAAAAACAGCATTGACGGAAGCAATGGCAACCTCAATCATATCCTCTGTTGGCTCTTTCGTAGTCATTCCCTGTAACCACATACCAGGGCGACTCAATATAGCAACTACCTTTGATTCAGAGCGACCTGCAAGTCGAATAAACTCATATGCAACTCCTGCGATGATAGGAACTAGAAGTAATCTCATTACGGTTTTCAATAAAAAATTATCAAATCTGATAAAAATAAAGACTATACTACTCAAAATAATAACAAACAACATAAAACTGGTTCCACACCGTTTGTGCTCTCTTGATTGGAACTTAACATTATCTACAGTAAGTTCAAACCCATTCTCAATACAGTTAATCGATTTATGTTCCGCTCCATGATACATAAATACTCGTTGAATATCCCTCATTCTGGATATTCCTAAAATGTACAGCATAAAAATACCCAAACGAATAAGGCCTTCTAAGATTGCAAGCACTGTATTACTTTGAATCCGCGTTGCCAACAGGTTACTTAACCACAAAGGAAGCAGAATAAAGATTGCTACTGCCGCTACTACAGACAACGCAATCGTAAGCGCCATAAAGAGAGTTTCTTTGCCTTCATTCTTAGTCTCCTTTTCAGCTGATTTCGCTGTCTTTTTTGCCTCGCCTTTCTTAGCCTTAGCATTGGTATTGGATTTCTTACCTTTCCCCTTCTTACCAGCCTTCTTAGCCTTCTCAGCCTCTGATAATGCCTTCAGCCTCATTTCTTCATCAGGAAGCACTTCCTCATCCTCGAAAAAACTTGCTGAATAGGTTAATGTCTTTGTACCAATTATTAAGGAGTCTATAAATGATACTACACCACGAATAATTGGAAAAGCAAACAATTTCTGTTTGGTTGTTAAACTCCGGTAAGTATTTGTAACGACTTCAATTTCATTATTAGGTTTTCTTACAGCTACGGCGTAATTGTCTTTATTCTTCATCATAACGCCTTCAATAACAGCCTGACCACCAATTCCACTTGGTTTCATAGTCCTCATCACTCTCTTTCGTTTATCAGTTAAACCCTTCTCTTATTTTAACCGATTCCATACGTATAATCTAGTAAATAATTACAGAATTTAATGATTTAATTTTAGTTTACGAAAAAGTATATAGAAACAATGCACACTCTTGCCAAAAAAACAAAAAGATTTTTATAAAATCTATATATAGTAAAAAAGGTTGAGATTATTCACCTCAACCTAATTTCCTATTTAGTCTTGTTTTAAACCGTACTTACGGTTGAACTTATCAATTGCACCACGAGCTGCAGCCGCTTTCTGTTGTCCTGTATAGAAAGGATGACATTTGGAACAGATTTCAACGTGAATCTCTGGCTTAGTAGAACCAGTAACGAACTCATTACCACAGTTACAAGTTACTGTTGCCTGATAATATTTTGGATGGATACCTTCTCTCATGTTTTCACCTCTTTACAAACTTAATCATATCAAAGTTGATCTAAATCAATCTTATTCATCTCATAAACAGCTTTCTCATTATATCATAGCTTTCCCACCAATGCAAGGGGAATTATACTAATTTTATTTTTTTAACTATTTGTATAAATTCGTTATTCGTCTTCGTCTTTAAGAATATATCAATAATTCTTTCTAGTGCTTCATCAGACTTCATACTGCTCAAAGCACGCCTCATAAGAAAGGCTGCTTCATTCTCTTCTGGTGTCAGAAGCAAATCATCCCTTCTGGTGCTGGACTTTGGCAAATCAATGGCTGGAAAAATTCTCTTTTCAGACAAACTTCTGTCTAACACCAACTCCATATTACCGGTTCCCTTAAACTCTTCAAATACAACGTCATCCATACGGCTTCCTGTGTCTACCAATGCAGTAGCTAGGATTGTCAAACTTCCACCCTCTCTCATATTACGAGCAGCACCAAAGAATTTCTTAGGCATGTAGAGAGCAGCTGGATCCAAACCACCAGAAAGAGTACGCCCACTGGCCTGAACAGTGAGATTATACGCTCTAGCCAAACGGGTAATACTGTCTAGTAGGATAATAACATCTTTCTTGTGCTCCACAAGACGCTTGGCACGTTCAATCACCATCTCAGAAACACGCTTATGATTTTCAGGCAATTCATCAAAGGTAGAATAGATCACCTCTACATTAGTTCCTTCAATCGATTCTTTAATATCCGTTACCTCTTCCGGTCTCTCGTCAATTAATAGAATCAGTAGATTCATATCAGGGTGATTCTTGGTAACAGCTTTCGCAACCTGTTTTAAAAGGGTTGTCTTTCCTGTTTTAGGTTGAGATACAATCATACCTCTTTGTCCCTTACCAATTGGACTTATTATCTCCATCATCCGCATGGCCAGAGGGGCGTTCGGTGTCTCAAGGTGAATTCTCTCATTTGGGAAAATAGGAGTTAGATCTTCAAACTTCTTTCTTCTTGCAGCCTCTGTAGGTGGTAATCCATTTACTGCTTTTACGAAAAGGAGAGCACAGAATTTCTCATTCTGACTCTTCACACGAATATTACCTCGTACTATGTCACCTGTTTTCAAGTTGAATCGTCGAATCTGGGCTGGAGAGACATAAACATCATTTTCTCCTGGTAAATAGTTATCACAACGAATGAATCCATAGCCATCAGACATTACTTCAAGAATTCCTTCTTTTATTACACCACTGTCTAATTGCTCCAAATCTTTACTCATGGATTCTCTGCCATCCTTCTGCCCGGCAGATTCTTTCTGTGTCGTATTCTGCTCTTGTCTAACGACGGCTTTATGTGTAGGCCTGCTTTCATTCTTATTCTCAGGCTTATGTTCAACTTTTAATTGTACCTTTTCCTCTGGCTTTGTATCATGTTTTTCTTTATTATCATTCTTCTGATTATTCTCCCCCGTCTCCTCCAAAGCCGATTCTTGATTTGTCGCCAGTAAGGTGTCAATCAATTCCTGTTTTCTAAGGGAAGAAATATTCTTTAAACCTCTCTCCTTAGCGATTTGCCTTAACTGAGACAAAGGCATCGTTTCATACATATTGTTCATACTATAGCTCCTTTATTATATTGGTTAATTAATTCTTATAGCAATTGGGTAACCTATTGAATTAGCAGATATTTGATTATATTAAGAATATAGATTAAGGACAGAGATCTCTCTTACGAGGTGTTTAACCGTATACTTCTTTAAAGTATACACCCTTTTTTTAATATTGAAAAGTATTTTCTACCTTGATTTCAAAGGATGGTAATGATATGATAGCAATAGCAATTTGGAGGTTATTATTTATAGGTACATTGGAAGGGCAAACTTTTCGGATTACCAAAGAAGTGAAGGTAGCCGTGGCAATTATAGCCCTGATGTAAGATAGAATTGAGGACCACATTGAAGGAAAGACGATTATGGGGAGACAAACCTTATTACTCCCTAAATTATTATTTAAAAGAGACTTATGGCCAGCCTATCTACAAGCTTAGCCTAAGCGGTGGCATGACCTGTCCAAACCGAGATGGTACCTTAGGTACAGGAGGCTGTGTCTTCTGCAGTGCCGGGGGGTCCGGAGATTTTGCAGCAGACGGGAAGCTGTCTATCACTAATCAAATTGAAGTTCAGATAGCTGCCATGAAAGGGCAAAAGGCAGAAAGTAAAAAGTTCATTGCCTATTTTCAGGCTTACACCAATACTTATGGAGAGCTTTCCTATTTAAGAGAGATATTCTATGAAGCTATTTCTCATCCATCCGTAGCAATTCTCTCTATTGCTACAAGACCAGATTGTCTTAGTTCAGAGATTCTGGCACTTTTGCAGGAGCTTAATAAGACAAAACCTGTTTGGGTTGAACTAGGTCTTCAGACAATTCATGAAAAGACTGCCTCATTTATCAGACGAGGCTATGACCTTTCCTGTTTTGATACTGCAGTAGACAACCTTCATTCACGGGGTCTTGCCACTATTGTTCATGTGATATTAGGTCTTCCAGGGGAAACCCAAACTGAGATTTTAGAAACCTTGGAATATCTGAATATCAAGCCTATAAAAGGCATAAAGCTACAACTTTTGCACATATTAAAGGGAACTGAGTTGGCCAGTCTCATAGACTCCACTTCGGTATACTCCCTGGAGGAATATTCCAACCTTCTAGTTTCTTGTATTAATATTTTAAGACCGGATATTGTCATTCACAGGATTACAGGAGATGGTCCTAAGGAGCTTCTTTTGGCCCCAAAATGGAGCCTAGATAAGAAGCGAGTGTTAAACTATATTCATAAAACTTTAAAAGAGCAACAAGCCTGGCAAGGCAAAGTATATAAGGAGGTGTAATCCCAGATGCAGGCAGATCCATTAACACTATATAAATTAATAATCCTCTATATCCTTCATAAGGTCGATTTTCCATTAACTAATGCCCAGTTGTCTGGCTTTATACTGGAAAAAGAATATACGAATTATTTTAACATTCAACAAGCTATATCAGAGCTTACTTCTCAAGAGTTAATTAGTGTCTCTTCTGTTCGCCACAGTTCCTATTACCGGATTACTGACGCCGGTAAGGAAACTCTTAATTTCTTCAACAACAACATATCTGATGCCATCAAAAAAGACATTGCCGAGTATCTAGGGAAGAACAAGTACTCTCTTCGAGAGGAAGTTTCCACCTTGGCAGATTACTATGAAGAGAAGAAAAATGAGTATGTGGTACGTTGTCAAGTAAAGGAGCAGAATAGTTCCATTATTGACTTAAGCCTAACTGTTCCTACAGAAGAAACAGCTGCTGCAATCTGTAACAATTGGTCCAAAAAGAGCCAGGAAGTATATAGCTATCTGATGAAAACACTTTTAGATAGTTAAAAGTTAGTGGGTGGATTCCTAAAAAGGAATGCCACCCACTTTACTTCCTACCATACTCAGTGTTCTCTACAAAAATATGCAATAGCTCCGGGGAAACCTTAAAGTGAATGTTGGTAAGATGATAAAGATAAAACAACCTCCAATAGTGCCTCTGAAAAAAGGAAGTTATCCTCTGTAATAATGGTATGATCGCTTCTATACAACGCATTCCTTAATATCTTTGGTGCTATAGCAAGATCAGCCACATTCAGCATTGATATATCGAATTCACTGTCTCCTGCTGCCATAATATAATCTGCCTTAACCCTCTCCTTAAAGCGCATTATAGCATTTCCTTTACTTAACTTTTTAGGCACCACATACACCTTAACGCCATTGGAAAAGATGTCAACCAATTTGACATTCAAGTTATCCTTTAATAACTGCACTGATTCCAATGGTCTGTCACTTTTAGAAAATACAAAAAGATCTTTTATATTTCTAATCTCAAACGTTCGGTTAGGATCTTTCTTTAGAATCTTCTCTGCTTTGCTAAACTCCAAGCCACAATCTGCAATCAGGTTCAGAGATTGGTTATACCAATCATTATTCTCTTCTCCATTTTTTAGTAGTACCCCTCCGTTACAAACTAGCGCAAACTCTGGTATCCCAACACCCAGATCAATTCGTTCATACTGCTCTATGGTACGAGTTGTAGTTGGAACAAATAAGAATCTCTCCTTCACCTGCCGAAGCAATTCAAAGGTTCTTTCTGTAATAAAAGAAACCTCTCGGTTTTGATATATCTCGACACATCTCTTCTTCGTTCCAATATCATGTTTATAGGAATATATTAGAGTATTGTCTAAATCTGAATTAAAAACTATCATAAGCCTCCTAATGAAGTTAGTTCGTAATTAGCTACATCCTTACTCCTAATCAGTAAACAAGTGGGGAAATTGGCTTTATACAATTCCCCCACTCAATAAATTCTTACTAGTTGATACTTCTAGGAAAATCTTGCAACAAGCTCCCCTAAACCTGGGTCATTAGTTCCTTGACCTATGGCGTTAAACTTCCACTCGTCCTCGTGTCTATAAACCTCTCCAAAAATCATGGCTGTCATACCAGAGTAATTCTCCGTCAAGTTGAATTTACATAACTCTCTGTTATTTCTTCCATCCACTAGTCTGATAAAGGCATTCTCAATAAGACCAAAGTGCTGTTGCTTCTGTACTGCCTGATAAATGGTAACTGCAAGAACTATCTTATCATACTGATTAGGAATCTTGGACAAATCCACTACGATTTGCTCATCGTCCCCATCTCCGGCACCTGTAAGATTGTCTCCTAAATGTTGAATGGTCCCTGATTTATGATGGAGATTACCAAAATAAACAATATCTGATTTATCCATTAATCGACCATTACTCAATAGAATTGCAGACGCATCGCAATCGATTGGCTTTGGTTTAGATGAAAAGAATCCTCGGCTCTGTACTACTTCATCCCATCCCAATCCAATCAGCACCTGAGATAAACCTGCACTTTCTTTTGATAAACTTACTTTTTGTCCCTTTTGTAAACTAATTGACATAACATATCCTCCTTATTTTATGACTACTCCACATCAACCCCTACGCTTGCACAAAGAGCTGCCAATCCACCTTGATATCCGCATCCGATTGCATTGAATTTCCACTCACCATTATTCTTATATAATTCTCCAAATATTGCGGCAGTCTCAATAGAGAAATCCTCCCCTAAATCATACCGTAAAATTTCTTCACCGGTTGCTTCGTTATATATTCTGATAAAGGCATTTCTTACCTGACCAAAATTCTGACGTCTTTCCTCTGCTTCATAAATAGTAACAGCAAAAGATATTCTTTGGATATTCTCAGGAACTCTGTTAAGATCAACTTTAATCTGCTCATCATCACCATCACCAGCGCCCGTAGTATTGTCTCCCAGGTGTTGTACACTTCCCGATGGGTGTGTCACATTACCAAAGAATATGAAATCTTCACTTCTTGACACTCTTCCAGTTTCAGTAAGCAAAAAAGCTTCTGCATCCAAATCAAAGCTAGCTCCAGTATCATATTGATTCACATCCCAACCTAACCCCACTACTACATTGGATAAGCCCGGGTTTCCTTTGGTTATACTTACTTTCTGTCCTTTTTGTAAACAAACTGGCATATCTTACTCCTCCCTAAGCAACATCTATTCCATAATGGCTACATAAAGCAGCTAAACCACCCTGGAAACCACTTCCGATAGCATTAAATTTCCACTCACCATTATTTCTGTAAAGCTCTCCAACAACAACAGCAGTTTCAATGGAGAAATCCTCTCCCAAATCATAACGAATAAGTTCAACACCGGTAACTTCATCTACAATTCTAATAAAGGCATTAGATACCTGTCCGAAATTCTGGTTTCGCTTTTCTGCATCATAGATTGTTACAGTAAATGCGATTCTCGCGATATTGCTAGGTATCTTACTTAAATCAACTTGAATTTGCTCATCATCTCCATCACCGACACCAGTCAGATTGTCGCCCATATGGGTGATCGACTCACTATGATGAGAAAGATTACCATAGAAAATAAAATCCTTGTCTGTAGGACATTTTCCATTATCGCCTAGCACGAATGCAGCTGCATCCAAATCGAAATCTGCACCGGAATCATACAGATTAACATCCCAGCCTAAACCTACCATAAGGTTCTTTAACCCTGGATTTCCTTTTGTTAAATCAACTTTCTGTCCTTTTGTTAAATTAATAGGCATAATAATTCCCTCCCTTATATATAATTAATTTTTCTTTTGTGGCATATGATATGATTTATTAAACTCTGCTTTAATATTCTCCAATCTTGCCTGGTCCTCGATACGTTTCTTTCTGGCATTCTCCTGAATCAATTTAGTTTCATCAATACCACTTACAATAGTTCTCCAAGTAGTCTCTAAGGTCTCAATCTTAATGGAACTGCCAGAAGCAAGTCTTGCTGTCATCTTAGATTGCTCTGCGGTATTCTTGGCATTTTTCAGAAGCATTTCATTGGTTTTCTCATCCAAAGCAGCCATTGCCTCAGCCTGAATACGTTGTCTCTTAAGCATAATGGCTTGAGCCAGCGCCTGCTTAAACACAGGTAACGTAACAATAAAGGCTGAATTGATTTTTCTTACAAGATTCATATTACTAAATTCCATGGTTTTAATCATCGGAATAGATTGCATAGCAACATTTTCTGCAGTTCTTAAATCTTGAGTTCTCTGTTCCAACATCAGTAATGCCTGCTGTAAACTAGTAAGTTCAAACTGAATAGAGTTATCTCCGGTAGCTTCCATATCTTCCTGTCTCTTTGCTATGTACTCTTCTATCTCTTTGCAGCCTTGTTCACCAGCCAATATGTACTTTACTAGTTCATGATAGAAATTAACATTAGCATCAAACATCTCATCTAATTTGCGGTTCGACTGCTTAATCTCCGCCTCATATTGTTTGAGTTGGACAAATATTTTATCTACTTCATCACCCATGGTATGGTATTTAGCTAGAATCTTCTCAAGTTTTTTCTTCAGATTCCCAAACATCTTCTCAAAGAAACCGGGATTATCCTTAATCTCTTCAATATCAAACTTGGACATAATCTTAGCCAGAGTATTAAGCATCTCACTGGAGTCATCCAATTGAGACAGGCTCATGCTATTGAGCACAACATCAGATGCTTTCGAAATATGCTCTGCTGCTTCAGAACCAAAAGAAACAATGGATTCCAGATTATCAATCTCAATGGTACTTACAATTGCATCAACCTCTGCTGAATTCACTAACTCCTGATTCATTTTCTCTCTGTCTGAGACAATATCAAATTGCCCTACCACTTCAATTTCATTGGTTATCTGTGTAGCCTCATCCGTTACCAACTCAGTTACTGGTTGTTGTGTGTTAGTTTTACTAAAGTCTAATCCCATTTTATATACCCCTCCTAAATATTTTCTCTCGCCATGATTGACGTGTATTATTAGATGAAATGGTCCCTAAATCGGATACATTTAAATCATACATATATTCTCCAATCTGGTGTTCTTCCATTAATCTCTTATTAAAATACTTCTCTACACTCTGATAACCGGTAGGAACAAAAAATATAATATCAAAACCAATTAAGTTTAGAAAAGCCGCCAGAATAGAATCCTCCAAAGAAATGATTGTTTCGGTAGTATTAACATATATAAACTTTGGATTCTTTTTGGTAAAATCAAATTTTTGAATCATCCTAAGCAAATTCATATTCATATGAAGCACAGTGGCTACAATGGTATATTCTGTTCCATTTTCAAAAGTACCCTTAATGGAGCGTTGATCAATTAACAACTGCAACTTGTCCAATATATATTCCTGCATTTCTTCCCTTAAAAACCCGTACTGATAGCTTTGATGAGACTTAATCTTATTTTTCTGAAGTTTTCCATTCTTAAAAAACTCTGTAGCATAAGATTTAATTGGATTAGCATCTGTTGAATTGATATAAGGTACACTTCTTATTAAAACGGTCTCATTGGTGATTAGTGTCTTAATACTTGCCCAGTATTGTGGGAGTAATCCGTCCTTCACCCCAGACACCTTCGCAAAGATAACTGGCATAGTCACGATATCCTCTACTGTACTAAAATTAGGACGATATTTAAGCTCCTGATCCCAAAGAATTCCAATCTCCTCATACATGGTCTGTAAGCTTACTGCATTGGCCTTATTATATTGTTGATTTCTATAAATTCCAGTGTCTTGATACATCAATGAATCAAGTTCTCGCTCAGCATGATACGCTGCTGTCCCAATATGTAATTCTGAATTCTCAGTCGGAAATCGATTGACAACCAGTGTATTTATATGATTAATCTCGTATAATAAGCTGTCCTCTAGAACACATTTATTGTCTAGGTTTGGATTCAATATCAGCACATCTACCGGTATCCGTGCCAAAAAACGTATAAACATTGCTTCGTTCCCATTGCGACAGCCTCCCAGATAGATAAAACATCCAATTTCGGGCGTCTTCCAGTTGGAAAATAGCTGTTCTTGATACCTTTTCAGCCAACATAATAAAAATACTGCTTTGTTGGTTAGCTTATTGAGATTCATGCCAGGAAGTTTGGCTTCCTTAAGCAGCACATCAATATATGCTTTGCACATAATTCGTTGGAGCTCCGGATTGGCACTATAATTAATGTTTTTAGCCAGATCCATTAACATCTGATCCTGCTGATTATAATTCTTTCTTCGAATGGCATTAATCTCATCCATTGTTGGGATTGGAATGGTTTCCTCCAATATCACAAGTTTTCTTCCGCTCTTTTTCAATTCAAGCTGAAATTGATATAACTCATTCTGATAAGTAACCTTATCCTCCGCCCCATTGATTCTAATATAACAGTTATAAAATAGGGTTGAATCATTTCCTCGATTCGGAAAGCTGGTCCTTATATCCTCTAACCCCTTCCCTGCAATCCATGCATTAGTACAATTCATTATAGAAGGCTGCCTTCCGTAAAGACGATCATTGTCAGCTTGCTTCTGTATCTCTTCCCGAATCCATTTTATATTAAAGGTCTCCGGAAAAGCGACTAACCCTGGAAGTTGACAGGCATATGATTTTGCTGAAGAAGGATCAATCTTTAAATAACCTTCGTCTCCCTTATACTGCAGTAGAACAGCATCACAGCCGGCATTAGATAGTATGGAAATAAGCATTAACTCATATGTGCTTATTTCTCCCTCATACAAAATCTTAGGGACAATGTTATCACCTAATTGGTTTAAAATCCTCTCAAATTTGTAATAAAGCCAGCACATAAACTTTATGTAGGCATTCTTAAGCATATTGTCATTCTTTCCAGCTTTTCGAAGTTCTTCCAAAGAATCATAGATCGCTGCAGCAATACTATTTCTTTGATACTCATTCATTCGAGGTAACCATTTTTTTAGGCTCGTGGTAATAAAGCCAAGATGCATCACAAAATCATTACCCATTATTTCTCCAAAGTAGGACAAATTTCTCTCATCAGGATTAGGAATGCGACCTTCAATAACAATACCAGAGGTTCTAGCTATCTCATAATATTGTTTTACAAAATTCAGGACATCATTGTTATAGCCATGAATCCTATAAAAATAAATGCCTTTTTCTCTTCTATTATTTAGTTCTATAAAATAATCATTGAGTCCTTGTATTCTCTTATGTTCAAACATGGGTTATTCACCTTCCATATTTGTTCTTATTTAGAGCAAAGCCTAGACCAGCACCTACGACACCGCCTAGTATATGTGTCAGATTAGATACATTATCCTTAACAAAAAGACCATCATAAACCTGCCCCCCTATATAAATAACTAAGACCAGGATAAAAGTCAATGGAATGGTACCTTCCTTAATACTTACGAACGAAGATAATAAAATCAGAGCAAATACTACTCCACTGGCACCTAGTAAACGTGTTCCTGGGAAGAATATGTAATTAGCTATACCTGTAACGATAGCTGTAGCTAGAATCACAAACACAATATTTTTAGACCCATACTTTTCTTCAAGAAGCGGTCCTACAACTAGAATCAACATTATATTACCAATAAAGTGCTCCCAACCTGCGTGCCCAACTATGTGGCCAATAAATCTTACATAGGTCAGTGGGTTTAATAACGACGAATGATATACACTAAACAGCATATTATTACTCGTCCCACCGGTAATCATATCCAATGCCAGGGCTAGAAAACATATTATCGTAAAGCCCAAAATAACCGGTGAATTAAACGATACCTTCTTCAATCTCTTAACCTCCCTCAGTATCTTTCTGCTAAATTATATCATGGATTCACAACTGTAACAATAAAGTAGGAAATTTAAAAAAATTATACCATATAATACAGGATGTGTCTTAGTTTTAATCAACTTTTAAACAAAACCCCTGATAAAAATATTGATTCATACGTAGCTTACTGCAAAATTAACGCTCTGACCACAATTAACACTTGCCGTAGTGATTCCTACCACTTTACCCTGCATATTTAAACCTGCTCCACCCGAGCTTTCGTGGGAAGTGGGTACAGTAAACTGTATCATATTCCACTGAAGTAAGCTTTGGTAACTTGAAAATTCTCTTATACATAAGACGTTCTTCTAACATCTGCTGTGCAATGAACTGATCCATCTTCTTAGTTTCTTCAATCAGCATCTCATGCATGCCTAACCCTTACTATGCCACCCATGGGCATTTCACCTTATATTGACAGGATAATATTGTTAAACATATATATTATAAGATATATATTATCATAGTTATGTATTTTTATCTATTTATTTATCCAGTTTTATGCTATATTAGTATATGTATGATGTTCTATATATTACTTACTTTAACCGTTAAAGGAGTCTTAAAGATGAAAAACTCATCCTTATATTATAGTGTCTGTGCTCTATTATATTGTCCTGCGAACAATGAACATCTTGTTAACTCCATAATAAATGAGAAATTCGGCAATCATTATTCACTTGCTCTCTGCTTGGAGGACACTATTAAAGACGAATGTGTAAAAGAAGCTGAAGAGAAGCTAATTCATTCGCTAGAGCAGCTACATAGGTATCTCCATCAAAAACGTTTCTATTTGCCCAAGATATTCATCCGAGTTCGCTCCCCAAAGCAGATTCTCGATTTAATTGAACGAACTCAATCCATAGCCTCTATTATAACTGGCTTTATTCTACCAAAGTTCTCGTTGGAGAATGCAGATTCCTACATAGAGAATGTATTGTCAGCTAATCAGACAACTAATCATAGATTCTACATAATGCCTATATTGGAAAGTCCTACTATTATTAATCTGCAAAACAGGTATGCCCTTCTCTACGCTCTGAAGGAGAAGTTGGATAAGATAGAAGAACTTGTTTTAAATATACGAGTTGGCGGCAATGATCTATGCCATATGTTCGGTTTCAGGCGTCATAGTACCGAATCCATTCATAACATACTACCTGTTTCCAGTATTTTATCTGACATTATTACTGTCTATGGCATGGATTATGTTATTTCCGGACCGGTGTGGGAGTATTACAATGGAGATAATTGGGCTAATGGATTGATTCAGGAATTGAATGAAGATAAGTTATGTGGATTTATAGGAAAGACAGTGATACATCCTAATCAAATTCCTATCGTCAACAACGCCTACAAAGTACTTCCTCAGGATTTAGAGGATGCCAAGGCTATTCTTAACTGGGATACCAATTCTCACTCTTTAGTATCCAGCAGTACTAACAAAGAGAGAATGAACGAATATAAAACCCATTATAATTGGGCACAGAAAATAATATATTTAGCCGAAGTTTATGGCATTATCGAAAAAAATGTCTTCGCCTCTTGTTTCTAAGAGGTGAAAACATTTTGGTCTTTGCTATGCATCTGCCAAGTTTTTTATGATACCACATGTCTTGTAATGTATAAGCGGATAATATTCTATAGAAACCATTTTTTCCTGCGCCAAGCGGATAATATGAGCCAGTGCGGGGTCTTCCTTGTAAGTCTCATTAATTAATACCTTCCAGGGTACCCTGCGAAGCAGAACTCTGGTAGTTTCGCCAATTCCAGGCTTTATAAAATTAATGTCCTTAATCTTGTATTCTGCTGCAATCTTTCTAACCTCATCGATTCCAAAACCCTTAGGCTTTTCTTCTTTCTTATTAGGTTCTATCATAAACTTGGCCTCAATAGCATGAAGAAACTCATAAGACAGATCCACATCCTTTAACTCTTCATAATAAACGGCCCCATGAAAATCATTTACCCCAATGATATCGCTTCTTAAAAAAGTACGGCTTACTAATCCGGACACCGTTGAGTTTAGACAGGAACTAGGAATCAGAATGTCCTCATGAGTTCCACATAGGTCTGTAACATTGGCTGGGTCTGCCAATACAGCAATGTCTGACAACACACCCTTATACTCTGCAATCTCCTTTTTCAGTTCATTTAGGATGGCTCCTTTGCCAATCCAGCCATCCACAAACAACAAATCCTCAGGGCGGTATCTCTTAAGCAAAAACTTCATGGCATTCCCATCTATTCCTTTTCCTCTGATAATAGAAATGGCGTAATGCTTTACCTCTTTGCCATATTTCATCTGAATATAATGTTTTAGTAGGATTCCAATTGGTATTCCGGCTCTTGCTAGGGATACTAACACCACAGTATCACCTTTTAATTTCATAATTTTATCAGCTAGAACGCCAACCGCCATAGCCGTAGGTTCAGAAAATTGCTCTAATGCTTCCCCATAGATCTCCATATACCGTGAACTTGGCACATATTCCACAGGAAGCATCTCACAATAATGTCTTCCTCCTTGTATTAGACGTTCCCTCTCCTCTGTGGACTGTGGCTTAACAAGACCGGTTATATCCTTGAGTAAAAGAACGACATCATCTTTATGGTAGGAACTTCTCATGATTCACACCACCTAAACACAGTAATATTATCATTACCCATAGAAGTAACCGCCTGAAGCAATGTTGCAAGTCCTAGGAAAGAGTCGTCCGTTGCATCTGTAAGAATAAAAACTTGATCATATCTTCCTACATCATAGATGTAGGTTTTTCTAGTTGGATCGTATAAACTTGCCAGTTCAAATCTGTGATGGAGAGGATACTCGTCCTCCTTACTTACCACAATTGGACTTCGAGTTGTAGCATGAAATCTAACGGACTTACCCAATCTTTCAATTTCTGAAGCCACAAATAAAGCCGGATACATAAATTCCTCTGTTCCAAGTACAAGAATTGTACTCTTTTTATGAAGAGTTACAACCCCTTGAATTTGTTCCCATAAACGATTGCAGGCACAGCAATAGGCTTCACCATTTACGCATCTTCTAGCATCTAGATAGCCTGTAACCTTGTTTATACTTACCTTTTGATTCCCCTGTGTTCCTGTCATTTTGTCATATGTTCCATTACCGCTATATAATTCCGCCCTCTCAGTATAGGAACTATGATCTGTTTTTAATAGATAATGTATATTGATGTCTCTCGAGCAATATTCAGAAAGAGATCTCTGATCCATACCATTCATTAAAGACACCACGGAGTATTGAACTTTACCTGGGTATTGTTTTTGAAGAAGATTGATAATATCTAATACAGTATTTCCGGTTGTAATCTCATCCTCAACAAATACAATTCTATCAACTAAGCCAATTTTCTCTTCTATGTCCTGTTTTACAAGTTTTTGATCTGTTGCATGGCTATGAGATTCAGTAAAATGCAGGTAATTCACTCCTTCTAGGTTTTCTCTTGTTGTCTGTATGTACTCAGTGTTAAGATCCACTGCCAGTCTAGCCCCAATAGCAGTTGCTGTCTCTGCAAAGCCTACCAGTAGGAGTCTTTCTCCTTTATATGTATTCCCTATGATATCTGCCAATGCATCAAATAGCGCAAAGGCTTCTTTAGGACTTACAGGGATGTGTTTTCCCTGTAGCCTATTTACAACTATATATTTTCTTTTTTTATTATTTTCCCTTTTCGCTATTCTTACAATATCTTTTTCTTTATACATATCCACCTCACCCTGTTTTATCGAAGTCGTTTTCCCTCGTATCTCACTCTTGTCTCCAGGTAGTACATTACAGACTCATATTGATCCATAATATCTCCTTCCGAGAGGCTATAATCCATAGAAATAGCAATTGTTTGTAATATCTGTGGCGTCAATCGTTTCTTCATAGACTGAAGAACCTGAATTTTGTCTTCATAAGAGTCAGCCTCCAGAAATCGCATTAGATCTGGATTCACCTGTTCCTTTTCACACGAAGTCTCAGATTGAGAAGTGAGCTTAGTGATTGAAGTTGCCGGCTTTGCTGTCTCTAACTTTGAAGGTGCCTTCTGTGTTGGCTGTGACTGTCTTTCCTCTTCCTTCTCCTGTAGCACGAATTCCACCTGTTCAAAACGATATCGTTGGCGTATCTCTGGGTATTTGACATGATCAACTTCACTGACAAACATGTCGTATGGCCTTACATATACTTTATAGTCCCCATAAAGTGCCTGATATACCACCATTTGTTCCCTAGTTTCGCTGTGGATTGCTACTGCAACGATCTGGTATAAATGATTCTTAAAATGTCTATAAAACTGTCCTGGTTTGACTTCCCGACGCATCATCCTCACCTCTGTCATTATTATCTGTTAATTCTTTGTATCCTCTTGCACAATATAGTACTCATTATAATAATCCATAATGTACTCCCATATTTCGTCTCTTCCTTGCTTTGTTACACTGGAAAATGGAATCACGGGCGTTCCCTCTACAACATTCAACCCATTTTTCAACATCTTAATATGCTTTTGTACCTGGCTACGGTTAATCTTATCCAGCTTCGTGGCAATGACAATAGGATTATAGCCATGATGTACAATCCATTCGTACATATTACGATCGTTGACAGAAGGTTCATGTCGAATATCTACCAAGAGAAATACGATTCGAAGCTGCTTAGACTTAAGCAGATACCTTTCAATTAATTTCCCCCACTGCTCCTTCATTTTTTCTGACACCTTAGCATACCCATACCCTGGCAGATCCACAAAATAAAGTAATTCATTAATATTATAGAAGTTTATTGTCTGAGTTTTACCTGGCTGGGAAGAGGTTCTCGCATAGGATTTACGATTCATTAAGCCATTAATAAGACTGGATTTACCGACATTAGACTTCCCCGCAAAGGCAATCTCCATCTTATCATTTTCCGGAAGTGTGCTGGTAATACCACATACCGTTTCCAAATTCACGCTTTTTATATGCATGTTATTTCCTTTCTATCTCTCACAAATGCTTATTTCACAAAGGCATAGTCAATTACTTGAGTCATATTATCCACAAATTTAATATTGATATTCTCTTTGATTTCATCTGCAATCTCTTCCACATCTTTGCGATTTTCAGTTGGAACTAACACTGTAGAAATCCTAGCTGTCTTAGCCGCCAGAATCTTTTCCTTAAGTCCACCAATAGGAAGGACTTTACCACGTAAAGTGATTTCACCAGTCATAGCTAGGTCTGCTCTCACCTTTGTATTGGTAATTGCAGACAACACAGCAGTTGCCATTGTAATCCCGGCGCTTGGGCCATCCTTAGGTGTCGCTCCCTCTGGAATATGAATATGGATATCCTTCTTTTCAAAGTAGTCTTCTTCAATACCATATTTCTCACTTATTGAACGGACATAGCTGATACCTGTTTTGGCTGATTCCTTCATGACATCCCCAAGACGTCCTGTAAGTTCCAATCTTCCCCTACCTGGCATATCATTTACTTCTATCTGTAGGGTATCTCCCCCTACTTCTGTCCAAGCAAGACCCCTTACGATACCTACTTCATCCTCTTTATTTCTAAGCTCTACTGTATAACGTTGCTTGCCTAAGTATTTCTCCAGATTTTTATCCGTAATGCGGACTATCTCTACACCATCATTGACTATTTCCTTAGCAGCCTTTCTACAAATTGTTCCAAGCTTACGCTCTAGATTACGGACACCGGCTTCTCTTGTATAGCCAACAATAATTCGCTCCAAAGCTTTCTTGGATATATTTAACTGCTTACGTTTTAGGCCATTTTGCTTCATTACTTTCTTAAGAAGATGCTCTTTGGCAATATGCTCCTTCTCATTCTGAGTGTAGCTAGATACCTCTATAATCTCCATACGGTCTAAAAGTGGTCTTGGAATTGTCTGTAGTGTATTAGCGGTAGCTATAAACAGAACCTCTGATAGATCAATAGGTTCTTCCACATAGTGATCCACAAAATGGCTATTTTGCTCACTGTCAAGTACCTCTAATAGGGCACTAAAGGTGTCTCCCTTATAATCATTGCTTACCTTATCAATCTCATCTAGCAGCATTAAAGGGTTTTTAACCTTAGCCTGCTTTAACCCATTCACTAGTCGTCCTGGCATCGCTCCAATATAGGTCCTTCGATGGCCTCTAATCTCTGCTTCATCTCGGACCCCACCCAGACAAATTCGTACATATGGCTTATTTAGCGCCTCTGCAACACTTTTTGCGATGGAAGTTTTACCGGTTCCCGGAGGGCCTACAAGACAAAGAATTTGACTTTGACCTTTTTTTGTCAGTGTGCGAACTGCAAGAGACTCTAATACACGCTCCTTCACATTTTCCAACCCATAATGTTGATCATTTAGGATCTTTTCTGCTCTCTTTAAATCGTTGTTATCTTTGCCAGCCTTGTCCCACGGAAGCACCAGTAACGTCTCAATATAGTTGCGTATTACTGCACTTTCAGATGGACTAGAGGAGCTATTACGAAAACGTTCTATCTCTCGCTTAATTCTATCTTTTACTTGCTCAGAAACTTGAAGTTCTTCTAATTGTTGCTGATATCGCTCAATGTCAGTATCCACAGATGTCTCACCTAATTCTTCACGAATTAGCTTCAACTGCTCTCTCATGACATATTCCTTCTGGTTCCTGTCTACTTTTTCTTTCACCTTCTCCTGAAAATCCTTTTTAATTTTCAGTAACTCTATCTCATTTGCAAGAATGACAGCAAGCATATGGTAACGTCGCTTTGCATCTGTCTCCTGCAACAGACGTATGCGGCTCTCAAAGCCAAGTGGTATACTAGCCTCTATCTCAGAAGCAAGAGTTACCAGACTATCTGCTTCCATTAATGCTACCACTACACTTTTACCTATGGCATCACTGACCGTACAAAATGCCTCAATCAGGTCCTTTAGACTATATAAAAGGGCTTTTTCCTCAAGGGGATCAAGGGAATCCTGTAGCTCCTCTACCTCTTCTACAATCCCCTCCATATAAGGGTCTACCTGAGATAGTTCCATAAGAGTTCCTCTTTTTTCTGCAGAAACCATTACTCGAACTATGTTGTTAGGTAGCTTTATTACTTGTCGAATCAACGCTATCGTACCAATTGGAAATAGATCCTCTATCTCAGGGCGGTCTATCTGTGGGTCCTTTTGCGTAGCCAGAAGAACCCTCTGTCCTTGCTTCATAGCCATATTAATGGCTTCTATAGTCATATCTCTATTTAAATCAAAATGGATTAGCATCTGTGGTAGCACTACCATTCCTCGTAACGCCACTACAGGTAAAATTATCTTTTTGTTGATCATACCATATTCTCCTTCTAGCAAATTCATTCCTAATGGCTTCTAGCGTTCAGTCTTTCCACTACTAGGGCGGATTAGGCACTTTCACCCATTAGAAACGTGCAATGCCAAACACACAACCAAAGAGCCCCTGCAAAACATTGCAAAGGCTCTTTTACTTATGCTATTTCACCATTATTTTTCTTTATAGGCTTTTTAGTAGTAAGAGCCTTTTTAGGTTTTTCTTCATCAGAAAGTACTAATTCTGGTTCGCCCTTTCCTTCCACTGCATCCTTGGTGATGATACACTTTCTAACTCTATTGTTAGAAGGAATGTTATACATGGTTTCCATCATAGTAGATTCCATAATGGAACGTAACCCTCTGGCACCAGTCTTTCTTTCGTAGGATTTCTTGGCAATTGCTTGGATTGCCTCAGCTGAAAATTCTAACTCCACACCATCTAACTCAAAAAGCTTATGATACTGCTTTACAATGGCATTCTTTGGTTCGGTAAGAATACGTACAAGCGCAGGCTCATCTAATAAGTCCAGACTTACTGTTACAGGTACACGACCTACAAATTCAGGAATCATGCCATATTTAACAAAGTCACCTGGCAGTGCTTTCTTAAATAGTTCGCCTACGTTTTCTTTATTTCTTAACCCAAGCTCAGCATTAAAGCCGATAGACTTTTGTCCAATTCTTGATTCAATAATCTTCTCTAAGCCATCAAAAGCTCCACCACAGATAAACAATATATTAGTTGTGTCGATTTGTATAAATTCCTGATGTGGATGCTTCCTTCCACCCTGAGGTGGTACACTAGCTACTGTACCTTCCAAAATCTTAAGCAAGGCCTGTTGAACGCCTTCACCGGATACGTCTCTTGTAATAGACATATTCTCTGATTTTCTAGTAATTTTATCTATCTCATCGATATATATAATACCGTATTCTGCACGTTCAATATCATAATCAGCTGCTTGAATAATCTTTAATAAGATATTTTCAACATCTTCGCCAACATAACCAGCCTCTGTAAGCGCCGTTGCATCTGCAATAGCAAACGGAACATTTAAAAGTTTAGCAAGAGTCTGGGCTAAAAAAGTTTTACCACTACCGGTAGGGCCTACCATGATAATATTGCTCTTCTGTAACTCTACATCTAAGTCCTTCTCCGCCAACACACGCTTATAGTGATTATAAACTGCTACGGATAATACTTTTTTTGCGTCATCCTGTCCAATTACATATTGATCTAGGAACTCTTTGATTTCTTGCGGTTTTAACAGGTTAATCTCATTATTATTCACAACATCTTCAAATTCTTCTTCTATAATCTCAGAACATATCTCGATACATTCATCACAGATATATACATTAGGTCCTGCAATCAGTTTACGTACCTGATCCTGTGTCTTATTACAGAAAGAGCATCTTAGTTGTTTGTGTTCCTCTGTCCGATTGGCCATGATTATTCACCTCTATTCTAATGAGCTGCACCTAAAACTATTCAGGTGCAGCCTATCTTACTCGTTACAACTATTACTGACGTTTAGTAATAATATTATCTATGATACCGTATGCCTTTGCTTCCTCAGAATCCATGTAATTGTCACGTTCTGTATCAATCTCAACCTTCTCTACAGGCTGACCAGTGTTAGCAGCAAGCATCTCATTCAATCGTCTCTTACTTTTCAAAATATAATCTGCAACAATCTTAATATCTGTTGCTTGACCTTTTGCACCACCGGATGGCTGGTGAATCATAATCTCAGAATTAGGAAGGGCAAAACGTTTGCCTTTTGCACCACCGGCTAACAGGAATGCTCCCATACTGGCAGCTAAGCCTACGCAAATTGTTGACACATCACATTTAATAAAGTTCATAGTATCATAAATAGCCATACCAGCTGAAACTGAGCCACCTGGACTATTGATATATAATTGAATATCTTTGTTCGGATCCTCTGATTCCAGGAATAGTAACTGGGCAATGATCACACTAGCAGATACATCAGTTACCTCTTCCCCTAAAAAGATAATTCTATCATTTAATAAACGGGAATATATATCGTAGGAACGTTCTCCCCTACTGGTTTGTTCTATGACATAAGGTACTAAACTCATACTATTACCTCCTTCTAGTTCAATGTCTATTCTGCAAAATAATATTAAATTTCTTTTGCTTCAGCAGCAACAAGATCTACTGCTTTTTGAACAGCAAGATCCATCTTCATATCAGCTATCTGTGGAGCAATTAATTCTCTAACTTTATCAACTTCCATCTGGTAGTTTTTAGCCATTTCTTCAATTTCTTTTGTTACTTCCTCTTCAGAAACCTCAATATTCTCAGCCTTAACAATGGCTTCTAATACTAAACGGCTTTGAATTCTCTTCATTGCCTGTGGTTTAATATTCTCAAGAAATTTGTTTGAATCCATTCCAGTAAATTGGAAATACTGCTCAACAGATAAGCCCTGGCTTTGTAATCTCTGAGCAAACTCATTTGCCATCTGCTTAACCTGAGTATCTAACATAGCATCAGGAATTTCCATCGTAGCATTTTCAATAATCTTATCTACAATAGCATCTTCTTTAGCGGTCTTAGCAGCTTTTTCTTTTTTCTCTACAAGGCCTTTCTTTAAATCTTCTTTGTATTCTTCTAATGTGTCAAATTCAGAAACATCCTTTGCAAACTCATCATCTAACTCAGGAAGTTCTTTTTTCTTAATCTCTTTTACAGTTACTTTAAATAATGCTGGCTTTCCAGCAAGCTCTTTTGCCTGGTATTCCTCTGGGAAAGTAACGTTAACTTCTACTTCTTCTCCAATGTTTTTACCGATTAATTGTTCTTCGAAATTGTCAATAAAAGAATGAGATCCGATTGTTAATGGGTAATCCGTTCCTTTGCCACCTTCAAATGCTACATCATCGACGAAACCTTCAAAATCAATAACAGTCATATCTCCATCTTCAACTGCTCTGTCTTCTACAGTAAGCATTCTGGAGTTCTGCTCTCTTACTTTATCTAGTTCAGCATCCATCTCTTCTTCTGTTACTGTAAGATCAGCTTTCTCTACTTCGATACCTTTGTACTCACCTAACGTAACTTCAGGCTTTACTGCTACTGTAGCAGTGAAAATAAAGGATTTACCTTTTTCAATCTGTGTAACATCGATTTCAGGTTGGGAAACAATATCTAAACCGCTTTCCTTAGCTGCTGCTTCATATGCCTCTGGAATAATAAAGTTAGCTGCATCTTCGTAGAATACGCCCACGCCGTACATCTTTTCAATAATAGCACGAGGAGCTTTCCCTTTTCTAAAGCCCTGTACGTTCATCTTACCTTTATTTTTTTGATAAGCCTTTTCAATTGCTGCTTCAAACTCTTCAGCAGTAGCTTCGATTGTAAGCTTCGCCATATTTTTTTCTAACTTTTCCACCTGTAAACTCATTTAATAGTTCCTCCTTAATGTTTAAACATCTTTCTTATTGGACTGACATAATAGAAATTAGCATTCGGTCATCTCTATTGTCACTTTACTTATAATAAACCGAAATCGGCATTATATTTGATAAATTCTTTAAATAACGCCATCTAAAAGTCTGACATTATTGTATTATATCATAGCCTATCTTTAAATTCCATAGAAATTTTGTTTCATTAGGCTTAGCGATAATCTTTCCATATTTATCCTGACACTAACTATCATAGTTGACATAATTAGAAAAATTATACAGTGGCATGACCCTTTTCTTTTAGAACCTTTACTATGCTGTCTACATATTCAGCACAAAGTTCATCTGTTTTAGCTTCCACCATGACACGGATTAATGCTTCCGTTCCACTTTCACGAAGAAGAACTCTTCCATCGTCTCGTAATGCCTGTTCCACTAGCCCAACTGCCTTCTGCACATCTACATCCTGTATGGCTGCTGCCTTATCTGCAACAGGAACATTCTTAAGGAGCTGTGGGTAAATCTTAATGTCCTTTAAGAGTTCTGAAATCTTCGCCTTCTTCTCTAGTATTACCTCTGTAATTTTAAGAGAAGTCAATATGCCATCACCAGTTGTGGCATACTTCTTAAAGATGATATGTCCGGATTGCTCTCCCCCAAGAGAATGTCCATTCTGCATCATATTTTCAAATACATATTTATCACCTACAGCAGTTTTCTCATAACGAATACCAGCTTTATCAAATGCCTTATACAATCCAAGATTGGACATTACAGTCGTAACTACAGTATTATTATTTAACTCTCCCCGTTCCTTTAGATAGGATCCGCAAAGGTACATAATCAAATCCCCATCCACAATGTTGCCTTTATCATCTACTGCCAAGCACCGATCAGCATCCCCATCATATGCAAACCCAACATCCAAACCCTTTTCCTTCACAAATTCCTGAAGTGCGGTAATGTGGGTAGAACCACAATTGTCATTGATATTAAGACCATTTGGCTCATTATGAATCACATATGTCTTAGCTCCAAGAGCGTCAAATACTCCCTTTGCTATAGTAGAAGCACTACCATTGGAGCAATCAAGACCTACACGAAGCTCTTTAAAAGATCTGGTAGCCAGACTAATCAGATAACCGATATATCTGTTTCGTCCCATTGCATAATCTACTGTCTTACCGATATCCTCTCTCTTGGCAAATGGGATTTCCCCCGTCTCACCATCAATATACTTTTCAATCAGATTCTCAATTGTACTCTCCAGTTTATATCCTTTCCCATTAATTATCTTAATACCATTATCGTAGTAAGGATTGTGACTGGCAGAAATCATAATACCACAATCAAATTCCTCCGTCCTTGCTACAAACGATACACTTGGTGTTGTCGTTACATGTAGCAAATATGCATCCGCTCCACTGGCTGTTAATCCTGCAACCAGTGAATACTCAAACATATAACTCGAACGTCTCGTATCCTTTCCTATTACAATCTTAGCTTTATGATCTTGACCATAATAATAACCTAAGAACCTTCCCACCTTATATGCATGTTCTACTGTTAAATTTACATTTGCTTCCCCACGAAATCCGTCTGTTCCAAAATATTTCCCCATCTTAATCTCCTTACACCATTATTATAATTTCTATATATTATGTTATCATGAACTCTATTTTACGCTATTTTTTTGTTTGTGCTATCATTCTCTTATGCCTTATACATAATGCATCCACGATATTGTATCACAAAAATTACCTCTTGTGAATATTTATTCTATCTTCCCTTAGGAATGACACTAAAAAAAGCTGCCATGTAAACATGACAGCTTCTAAAATCAATAGACGTTGGTTATCTCTGACCAGAAATAGATTGCTCGTAACTTCTAATCATCTGTCTAACCATCTCTCCACCAACTGAACCATTTTGTGCACTTGTAAGGTCACCATTGTAACCAGCCTTTAATGGAACACCGATTTCGCTTGCAACTTCCATCTTGAATTTGTCAAGAGCTTCTCTAGCTTCAGGAACCTCTGCTCTGTTAGAACCAGTATTATTATTTGCCATAGTATACACCTCCATGATTTGTGCGTAAATAGATACTGTCTATTGACCAGTCATAAGACTTAACTTAACTGTAGGATACAATTAAGTCTAATTCTATTGTGTGTAAGTTGTATTCTTTTTATTAGGATACACCATGGTAATTAGTGGTGTAAGCCACAGATTATTCCTACATGAACCCAAGATTCTCTTCATATATTTAATAAAAAAAGACAAGGATTTTTCATGGAACTACTCAAACGTCTAAATGAATTTATTTGGAGTTTTCCTATGTTGGTTATTCTTCTTGGAACTCATTTATTTTTTACATTTCGTTTAAAATTCATACAGAAAAATATTTTTAAAGGAATTACCTACAGTATAAAACCAGATACTAAGGGAAGTGGCGACTTAAGTAGTTTTGGAGCTTTAGCAACAACTTTGGCTGCCACGTTAGGAACTGGCAATATTATCGGTGTCTCCACTGCCATCGCTCTTGGCGGTCCCGGCGCACTATTATGGTGCTGGATTACTGGTATTCTTGGTATGGCCACCACTTATGCTGAATGCTACTTAAGTCTTATTTTTAGAAAAAAAACCAGTGATGGTACCTATCTTGGTGGTCCCATGTATTTCTTAGAGCATGGCCTACATAAAAAATGGTTGGCCATATTTTATGCCCTAGCCACTCTAATTGCCTCTTTTGGAGTAGGTTGCACAACGCAGTCCAATGCTATTAGTACAACTGTAAAAAGTCTATGGAATTTTTCTCCCTATTTAGTCGGGTTCTGTATAGCTATTCCGATTGGTCTTGTATTGATTGGTGGTATTAAGTCCATCGGAAAAGTTTGCACTACTTTAGTTCCTGCTATGGGATTGTTCTATATATTAGGATGCGTCTTTTTAATCATAATTAACTTTAATTATTTAGGACCTGCGTTGGCACTCATTCTCAAATCAGCCTTTGTACCTACCTCTTTAGCAGGTGGGTTTATCGGAGCAACTCTACAGACTGCCTGTCGATATGGTATTGCTAGAGGGCTCTTCACCAATGAAGCTGGTCTTGGATCAGCTGGTATTGCAGCTTCTACAGCTAAAACGAATAAGCCCAATAGGCAGGCACTAATTTCCATGACTGCTACTTTTTGGGATACAGTGGTCATGTGTGCTGTGACAGGTATTATTATAGTCATTGTAGTAATTAAATCCCCAGATTTATTATTCTCCTATGGGATAGGAGAATATACAACAGTAGCATTCCAACAAATTCCTTTTGGTCCAACTATTTTAGGATGCTCACTGATCGCCTTTGCTTCAGCCACATTACTGGGCTGGTTCTATTTTGGAGAAAAAGCCACAGATTATCTATTCGGCAAACGCGCTATTCGCTTATATCAATTGGTCTATATCGTTATGATTTATGTGGGTGCCGTAATCTCTCTAGAACTAGTATGGGAATTAACCGATTTTATTAATGTTTTTATGGCTCTTCCTTGCATCTATGGATTGTTCAAGCTACAGAAATTATTAAAATGATAAAAAGTGGCTTTTTATGCCATATTCATCAAAAAAAATCGAGTAGGCAACCTACTCGATTTTTTTTAATTTCTTCTGTACATAACATCATATTGCAATTTTCTAGCTTCATCAGTTCCATTAAAATATTCCACCAGTGCAAGTCCCATGTCAATAGCTGTTCCAAAGCCTTGACTAGTTATAATATTCCCATCTTTTACTACATTGGCATCTACATATTGGCAGCTCACCATACTATCCTTCAAGCTATAATAGCAGGTAGCATTCTTGCCTTCCAAAATGCCTAACTCTTCTAGCATGGTTGGCGCTGCACAAATTGCTGCTATCATCTTTCCTTCTTGATTAAACTCCTTTAATATAGTACATAAGCCTTCATGTTTACGAAGATTTCTTACACCTGTTGTTCCACCAGGTAAAAACAGCATGTCCACATCTTCAAAACCGACCTCTTCAAAGACTTTATCTGCACTAACTACAATACCGTGACTTCCCAGAATTTCTGTAGTATCGGAAACAGAAACCATGATAGCTTCTATATCTGCCCGTCTTAACAAATCAACTACGGCGAGTCCTTCCACCTCTTCAAAACCATCTGCTACAAAAACATAAACCTTTGACATCTCTTCCTCCATCTTTCTTCGATATTCTGACACTATGTAGATTTACTACTTCTTCTTTCTTACTTTAGCATAATTAAATGCACTTATCTTAACTTTCTTGGATTCTTTCTCTTTTAGTTTTTTTGCTGTTTTCAATACTATTATACCACAAACAGTCCATAGTACAGCACAAAATAGCATTAAGGCTAAATCCCTCACCCAACTTTCCCCTCCTGCTGCAATATAAAAAACAGCTAGTGCCACACATAGTACAGCTACTACCAAGAATAAAATGCCTATTTTCGTAGCTGCACTGCTTGATTTAAATTTCATACCATTTCTCCTCCTGCTACAGCTGCAAGTCATATTGATGTTCTTTCAGCCACTTTCTGTATTTTTTATACTCTGGTTGTACTTTCTCTACTTCATGCCAGAAATCCACCGAATGATTCATATGAATCAAATGACATAATTCATGAATTACAACATACTCAATCACTGGTTCAGGTGCCATAACTAATCTATAGTTATAATTCAAATTGTGCTTTGCCGAACAACTACCCCATCTTGTCTTTTGATCTTTTATAAAAATCTGATTAACACTTAAGTTCATCATATTTGCATACTTGTCTGTCAAATTTCTTAATATTATCCTTGCCTGATGACGATACCATTGTTCAATCATCCTAGGAATCTGTTCTTTGTGTTCTTCCATAATCCATACATGAAGCTTATCCCCTAACTGAAAAACCCGCTCCCTTTTATTTTGATATTCCACCTGAAGTTCTATCTGCTGCCCCAAAAATAAAAGCTTTCTACCGGTTACATAAAGATTGCTAACAGGTTGTCTTTCTCTGGCCGCCATTACTCTTACATATATCCATCTCTGACGACTTTTAATAATTCTCCCTAAATCTTGTTCTTTCATCTTCTTCGGTACTCGAATAAGTACCTCACCATCTCTTGTTATCTCTATGGCAATAGATTTACGATCTGACTTGATAAGCTTACACTCTATAATTTCATCCTCTATTTTAATTTCCATATGTCTCCTTCTTTTGCGTTCTATTCTATCATAGTTTACCTGGAAACTCAACACGAGAACCTAAGTGTAAATAGACGATTAAAATATTTTTAGTAGAATTGGAAGCCTACTCTACGTAAATATAAAAACTGCAAGGATGCTTGCATCCTTGCAGTTCGCTTGACATTTGGGCCTTATACTATTATTCGGTTACTCCGCCTAAAGCTCCAGCTCCCGACATTAATGAAGACATTAACTGCATAAAATCAGTAGCATCGGAAGGCACTTCAATGGTTTCCTTAGTACCTTCTTCAGTTTTACCAGAAACAGTTGCCTTTAAATATTGCTCGCTGTCCTTCAAATCTATTACAAACTTAGTGTCTGCAGTTCTCTCACCTTTAGAGCCATCAATTTTTACAGAATAGTCGAATGAGAAATCTTTCGCTTTTGCAATTTCTGCAGCTGCACTTTCAAGTCCTGACTTAAGCTCTTTCAGAACGGTATCTTTCTTATCTACATATTTCGTAACAATATCTTTACCTATGCTTATACTCTCCATCTGTTTCATTACATTATCAAAACACTTGGAGTAATCAGCCTTTGCCAAAGCTTCTAAAGCTGCTTTTGCATTTTTATCATTCAGAGATACAGAAACTTCGTCACCACTGCCTGAGATTACAGCAGGATTAACATCTTTAACAGCCTCTTCTACTACTTTCGCGATTTCTGTTCCAATCTTAGCAAACTTTTTCATGTCTTCCATACTAATCTTTACATCGGAAGATGGAGCAACCTCTACGGCAGCACCAAGTTGGGAAAGTGTTGCAGGATCAACCTTTACATATTCAGCCTCTGGAATAGCAGCTAATATAGACTGATACTGACCAAGACCAAGTTTATCAATAAGACTGGCTGCAGCTGTTTTCAATTCTTTTAGATTTACATAGATAACCTGATCATCCACTATAATAGTCGTAAGTTTTGTAAACTCATCAGTGTCCAACTTATAAGAAATTTCAGCTTTGGCTACTTTCTCGTTATCCTTATCTATCTGTGAAGTTATCTTAAGACCTAATTTAGAAAATGGTACTTGTTGAGCTTTCAAGATATCAGTGTCAATATCAACTGTAATCTCCGATTTACCAGTCCCCATATCTGACATCTTATCTATGACTGCTGACAAAGATGCATCCTTAGAATTAGAACCCTTACTTCCGCATGATGCTAATCCAAGAGCCATAGTAAGAATAAGTAAAATTGCTAATAATCTTCTTTTCATAAATATCCTCCTAATCAATTCAATAGACATTAGAAATTTATCCCATGAAAGTACTATAATAGAATCCTTTCTATTTGTCAATCAAATATACTCTTTCCTATTTCTTACATTTTCCTTTCAATATTTTATTACAAAGCAAAGAAGTTTAAAACAATAAGGTTTTAAACTTCTTTAAATCGGGGTGACAGGATTCGAACCTGCGACCTCTTGATCCCAAATCAAGCGCTCTAGCCAAGCTGAGCCACACCCCGTTACATTATTCAATATGTAGTATACCTTACTATAATATAAGTAAGAATGCGGATGACAGGAATCGAACCTGCACGGTATCCCACTAGATCCTAAGTCTAGCGCGTCTGCCAGTTCCGCCACATCCGCATATACTATTAATCACTTACAAAGTAAGCAATCAATGAGACATCGGGGATTCGAACCCCGGACAACTTGATTAAAAGTCAAGTGCTCTACCAACTGAGCTAATATCCCAAAAACTAAATTATTATGTCGAATGGTATCGACAAGCTGGGCTAGCTGGATTCGAACCAGCGACTGCAGGAGTCAAAGTCCTGTGCCTTACCGCTTGGCGATAGCCCAAAGTATATCTTACCAGTAGTAAGCATAGGGTGGATAAAGGGATTCGAACCCTTGGCCTCCAGAGCCACAATCTGGCGCGCTAACCAGCTGCGCTATACCCACCATATCATCTTTCGACGATAAATGTGCTCGAAGGGATTCGAACCCCCGACCCACGGCTTAGAAGGCCGTTGCTCTATCCAACTGAGCTACGAACACATATCTTACCAATCTGCAGCTGTTCCTCTGCAAAGCGGGTGATGGGAATCGAACCCACGTATCTAGCTTGGAAGGCTAGTGTTCTACCATTGAACTACACCCGCACAAATCGGGGTGACAGGATTCGAACCTGCGACCTCTTGATCCCAAATCAAGCGCTCTAGCCAAGCTGAGCCACACCCCGTTAAATGGTATCTCTTTTTTTTATTTTTCGTCTTTTTCCGTGACGCAAGAATTATTATATTACAGACCAAAAAGATTGTCAATATCTTTTTTAAACTTTTTTGTATTTTTATATTTTGTTTCAACAATTACGACAATTTAAACAATTTAATTCTAAATACCATTTAATTATTATTAGAATATACACTTTACATAAAAACATACCACCAAATAACTGGATAGATAACCTATCCCTTAATTTACGTAGTTTAATGTAAAATGAATCACCCCGAATCTGTCGAATTCCATCATAATATAAGTAGGAACTCTTCCATCCTGCCTTGGTTGACTGATGCTACCTGGGTTTATAAGGTATATTCCATCCTTTTGTGTAATCAAAGGCATATGAGTATGCCCAAACATCACCACATTAGCTGCCATTTCCTTACCGACATCTAAGATTCTTTCCTGTCCATATCTTACACCATACCTATGACCATGGGTCATGAAGATGCGGTATAACCCTATCTCCACTAATAGCTCCTTGTCTAGATTACAGAAGAAATCATTGTTACCTCCTACCATGTAAGTATCGCAGTCCACCATGGCTTGAATATCATATTCATGTCCATCAAAATCTCCTAAATGAAATAACCCATCCAACTGACCTACCTTATCTAATACCTTACTTAGATAGTAAATGCTACTATGTGTGTCACTTATTATTAAGTATCGCATGGAATACTCTCACCTTTCCCACAAAAGACAATCTCTTTCCTACATATGATTATTGTGTCTTGTGATCCATATGTGGTACTAATAAATTCTTCATCTGTTCTAAAGCTTGCCCTCGATGGCTGATTTTATTTTTAATCTCCGGAGGGAGTTCAGCAGTACTTAGCCCATACTCCGGTATATAGAAAATTGGGTCATAGCCAAATCCATTTTCCCCCTTTGGCTCATATCCAATGACTCCTTCCATGGTTCCTCTTGTAATTTCCACAGAACCATCTGGATATGCACACGCTATTGCGCATACAAATCTAGCACTTCTCTCATTTTCCTTTGCATTGGCAAGCTTATCAATAATGTATTGATTTTTGATATCATAGGAGGTATCTTCCCCTAAAAATCTCGCAGAATATATGCCGGGAGCTTTATCTAAATAATCTACCTCGAGTCCGGAATCATCCGCAAGTACAATCTCCCCTGTCAGCTTAGCAATCGTTGTGGCCTTAATACTGGCATTTTCCTCGAATGTACTACCGTCCTCCACGATGTCAATCTTCAGATTCAGGTCCTTTAAGGAATATATCTCACAGCCCAAATCCTGCAAAATCATACGAACTTCCTTCATTTTTCCTTCATTTCCTGTAGCAAAAATTATCTTCTTCATTACTTATCTAACCTTTCGTTGCCTTCATTCCTTGGTCGTTTTGGTGGTTTTGGTCCCATGAAGGAATAAAAGTAAGTCTTTATCATACCATTATAAATCTTTCTATTCTTGTCTGCTTTACGTCCCATATATTTTTCAGCATCTTCATAGCTAGTAATCATGTAACAAGACCAACTGTCCAGTTCCTTAAATACTCGTCCTATTTCAGTATATAAAGCTGGCAAATTCTCTTTTTCCTCTAGTCTTTCACCATAAGGTGGATTAGTGATAATAAATCCATATTTTTTAGGATGGCTCAAATCCCCAATATCTCTCTGTTGAAAATGAATATATTGGTCCACTCCTGCTACCTTGGCATTTTCTCTAGCAACCTTAATAACTTCCGGATCCAAATCATAGCCTTGAATATTCATAGCCACATCCTCGCGAATATTATCGTTAGCTTCTTCGATTGCTTGATACCATAATTTCTTATTTATAATGTGGGTCCACTCCTCAGCAGAGAATTCTCGATTCATTCCGGGAGCTATATTGGCCCCTATCATAGCTGCCTCAATTGGAATGGTCCCACTTCCACAAAATGGATCTACCAAAACACGATCTTTATTCCATGGTGTAAGCATAATTAAAGCTGCTGCCAGACATTCTGAAACAGGCGCCTTTGCAACAAGCTTACGATATCCTCTTTTATGAAGAGAATCACCAGTCGTATCGATAGATACAGTAACAATATCCTTAATAATTGTAACACGAACCTTAAATTCTATCCCAGTCTCCTCAAACCATTCTTTTTTATAATGGGATTTCATTCGTTCCACCATAGCTTTCTTCATAATGGATTGAATATCTGAGGAGCTATATAAAGCACTCTTAATGGAATTCGCCTTTACTACATTAAATTTACTATCTGGCAGAAAATAGTTTTCCCATGGAATTTTTTTTGTAGCCTCAAAGAGTTCATCAAAGGTGGTGGCTTTAAATTGCCCAATCTTTAATAGTATTCTCTCCGCCGTTCTTAAGAAAATATTACCGCGGCAGATTGCATCCGCCTCTCCTTTAAAATATACCTTTCCGTCTTCTACGGATACAATTTCATAACCCAGATTCAGAATCTCTTTTTTTAGCACAGATTCACATCCAAAATGACAGGGTGCTATTAATTCATATTTTTCCATGTGTTCTCCTTATTGCTTTTCCTAGGAATTGTTACATAATATGCCTATTACCAATCTATAAACTACTCATTATCATATAGTATTTTTCCAGTAACGTCAATTATAAATCAATCTTTTACCAGTGTCCCTCGATATGCACATATCCCACCATATACACTATAACAGCAACAATTGGTTTTAAGACTTCTAGCACACATAAGGCTGTGACTGCCTCTAGAACAATATAGTACTATCTCTTTATACCCGATAAACTGTTGTGATTGTTTTTCTATTCTTTCTATAGGTATATTTACAGCAGATGGAATATGGCCTTTCGCATACTCGGAATAATCTCGCAAATCTACTATGAGACATCCCGGTTTATTTATATATTGAGAGAGATTTTTTGCTGGAATGGTATCACAATACATAAAACCATATCCTCGTTTTAGTGTACTATATAGTATAATATGTTTTTTTTTGTCAAATGTGACTTGCCTATAGCATGCATTCTAAAATTAGTAAAAACAAAAAAGTGCCCCATCGCATGACAAACCATTTAATTACAAATGTTTTGCTATACGAGAGGCATTTAATCATTTATACCATTACAATTCTTCCTAGGTACACAGCACTAGTTTATTTGCAGTTTTCACTGTTTCTAAAATTGTTGTTATATGAGTTTCTAGATCTGTTATTTGAAGTTGTGTTAGATGAATTATTGGATGAATTGTTGCTACTGTTGTTGCTACTGTTGTTGCTGGAGTTATTGCTTGAGTTGTTGCTGGAGTTATTGCTAGAGTTGTTGGAGCTGTTGTTACTGCTATAATTGCTGCTGTTGTTGGAGCTATTATTTGAGCTATTATTTGAACTATTATTGCCACTGTAATTACTAGAATTATTGGAGCTGTTATTACTTGTGTAATTTGAAGAGTTACGTGAATTGTTACTAGTTGAATTTCTGCTGTTATTACTTGTAGACATAATGCTACCTCCTAAAATCAAAATGAATTTTTGTTACACCATTATTATGCTAAATTAATTAAAAGATTATTCATTATTTTTAATTCAACTGTTAATTATTTTCTATACTAATCCGATAAAACAATTGGGGTTTACACATTTAACCTAATCTTAGACTAGGAAAGGTTGATAGGATGATACATAACTCTGTAAGAATTGCATTAAATCAAGTGCAAATTGGAATGATAAGCGCTGAGAATATATATAATTCCTCCGGGCTTTTACTTGTGCCTAAAGATGCTTCTATCAACCAAACTCATCTATTTCGAATGAAATTATATCAAATCTTTAATATTCTTGTTTACAATAATGACCTGTTTACAAATCAATCTTCCAATACCTCCGATAAAAAAATGCTACCTAATAACATTACAAATAATAAGGCCTTTATATCCTTTATGAAACGCTATGATCAAGCTATTTTGGATATAAAATGCATGATTGATGCCCTAATAAATGGAGATACTTGTCAGGATGAACTGTATCAAACCTGTTCTGATGTATTAAACTCCATGGATAATAGAAATCTATTATTTGAGTATCTTTACCATATAGCATGTAAAAAAATAGAAAATTCTGTTTATATTCATTCTCTAAACGTTGCTTTGCTATGTAATATTATTGGTAATTGGCTCGGGCTATCAGATAACAAATTAAAAGAGCTTACTTTATCCGGTCTCCTGCATGATGTAGGCAGATGTGAGATTGATTCAGATATTCTTAACAAGCCAGGTAAACTGACACCGCAGGAATTTGATATTATAAAAAAGCATCCACTTAACGGCTTCAGAAAATTAAAGGAAACTAGCCTTAGCTATGGAATTAAAATGGCCATTCTTCAACACCACGAAAAATTGGATGGTAGCGGTTATCCTTTCGGTTTTTATAAGGAGCAGATTCATGACAACGCTAAAATCGTAGCCATTACGGATATGTATGAGGCAATGACCTCAGACCGTACTTACCATAAGCGTATTCCACCATTTATTGTATTAGATATCTTTGAAAAAGATGGTTATCATGTTTTAGATACTCATTTTCTATCGGTATTTCTTGAAAATGTTTCCTTACTATATGTTGGAAGATCTGTGATTCTTAATAATGGAGAAAGTGGCAAAATCGTCTTTATTAATAGAAAGACACCCTCACGTCCGTTAATTCAAGTAGGTAGTAAAATCTATAATTTAGAGTTTGAGATTTCTCTTGAAGTAGCCGATGTTCTATAATTTTACCTATGATTACATCTGTCTCTTGTAATGTGTTAGACATATCGTATTAAATAGTCGCATAACTTTTACCATTTTCAATATTTAATAATTTTTATCTATATTTTAAATTTACTGTTGCTTTTTATTTATTTCCAGTATATAATGAGAATGTGTTAAAAGTTCATGCGAGTGAACTTTTTGATACACACTATATAACCCCTTATTAATTATTTATACTCCCCTCATCGAAACACCGCCTTGGCTCCCCCTTGGCGGTGTTTCACTTTGTATTTATATGATTTATTCCTTTTATTAAACTCTTCTTAGCTATCGTCTTCTTAATATCCCGGCAAAAAAGAACACCAAGAAAAAGACAATTAATACTGGTAAGAATAAGCGTAAAGCAAAAGATACTGCTCTTATCAGTAGCATAATAAATACTACTACTAAGATGATTGATGCAGCTCCCATAACCTTTAATTTGATGGAATCTATCCTAGACTGACCCTTTTTCATATTAGTATTTCCCCCGTTTCCATAAGTCTCTTCATATGATTCTTCATATGGTGCACGCCCATTCCCATGAGGCACCTTGTGAGACATCTTATACGTTTCAATTATGTTCATTGCTATTAAACGTGGATCACCCACCTCATTAATTTTTCTACTCTCCTCTTCTTCTGAATCGGAGGAAATATATTCTGAATAAAATCTTATATTGCTTTGCACCTCTTCTATAGGAACCTCACCAGATAGATTTCGTCGTAGGCTATCTAAAAATTCATTCTTATTCATAGGCCACCTCTTCTCTCTTAGCATGCTATCAATCTTAATTTCAACTATTCTAGCATAATGAGTCTTTTTAGTAAATAAGAGAACCATTAAAGAATTCTAAAATCGTATTATTTGGTAAAATATCTTACGATTCTATAAAAAAATCATATAAGGCTTCTCAAATATAAGTATTTATTATATAATAATCATTGCGTTTTTATCCGTAAAATGAATGATAAAGTGTTAAGAAAGGTCCCCTTATGAAGCACATTATATTAAAAATACTTGATTTTATACCACGTTATACAATTATTCCGCTAATTATAGTATTTTCATGTCAGTCTGGAATATACTTTGGAACAAAACTGATTAATTCCAACCTAAAACATTACGATTTGACTACAGATTTTGATCGTGCTACTCCCTTTATCACCTGGTTTTCAATCATTTACCTAGGTTGCTATATCTTCTGGGCTATTAACTATATGTTGGCGGGAAAGGTTGGCAAAGAATACTTCTATAAATTTGTAACTAATATATTTACAGGATACTTAATTTGCGGGACAATCTTTATTATTCTTCCAACTACTATAACTAGACCATCTTTGGATAACATCTATGGGTTTGGTAAGATATTTGTCCGATACGTATACTCTACAGATACTCCAGTTAACCTATTTCCTTCCATGCATTGTCTGATTAGTTGGTACTGCTATCTAGGGGTAAAAGGTCAACCAGCCATTAAAAAATCGTATCAAATCTTTTCCCTTATTTTTGCTATACTAGTATGTATCTCTACTTTAGTTATTAAACAGCACTATATTGCAGATGTAGTAAGCGGGGTACTTATTGCAGAATTGACTTATCGTATTATAATGAAAAAAACCTCAGGCAACATGCTTTCTCGTTTCTTTGAAGGAATAAATAAACGCCTGCATCTGGATTAATATTATATATGAAATAGGACTTCCTAGATTGGAAGTCCTATTTTGCCATAACAACTCGGCTCTTTATAACTATACATTTTCTTATGTAAGATGGGATTTACTTGTAAACTAGGAATATATTCTTGATTGTTATTGCCACTAATCTTCTCTGATACTTCTTGACATTGTTTCTCCCACTGTTCCTTATCATAACAGGAAGGATTGCTTAAACACTTCTTTAGAAAATAGTCGGCCAATTTTTTCTTTTCCACCAAATACAAAGAACGAAGCACAACTTCCACATCTGTAATCCGCAAACCAACCTCGTTGCTTAAAGCCAAGCAGTTCCTATCAATGTAATCATACTCCTGACAGATAAATGCAAGCTGAAGTAAGTCCATATCTACTTCCTTATAGGTACTGATGTAATTTCTATAATGTTCTTTAGCCAATTGCATATATCCAAGCATAGCATACACATAGATAAGTAAGAGAGAGGCTTGTCTTTTATATCCCCCCCTTAATGAGCAAATTGCTTTATTAAGATAAGGAACTGCCTTCTCGAACTTCTTTAAATAGCTATATTGAACCGCTATATTATAGTATAACTCTGGTCTCTTTCTTATTTTAAACGCCTTCTTATAATAAAATAAAGCTTCCCTATATCTCTCATTCTGAAAAGCTATGTACCCCAATGAACAAGCGGCTCTTACGTTAGGTTTTCTTTGATAAGAAATCGTATAATAATACTTAACCACATCTATGTTACTCTCTATCCTGTTAAAATGAAAATGTCTTATTGTTATTCCATGTTCTTCATAAAAAGCAGCTAAATTATTCGCTGTGACTGCAGTACGGTATAACCATTCAAACATTGTAAAAATTAATTCTGCAAGTTTAGTATATCCAACCCGGGCAAGCCGCTCAATGGATGGATATAAGGCTTTACACTGATTGTAATACAGAGTGATTCCTCCTAATCCTATCAATATTCTCAACTTATGTGTTATACTATAGATTAACTATAACCCATATATTGGAAATCTTCAAGTAAAAGATAGGATAGGTAAACCTTCTTCCACTTAATATCTTAAACATTACATGCTATTATAGTAGAGAGGGACCAGTTTGTAGATTACGAAACATTTTGTCCAATACTTCTTTTATTTTAGCCTCTTTTTTTACAGTTTCAACTAATATTTTTAACCATTATTTTTAATTTTCATCATGTGTATTACGTAGGGAAATATATTACTAAAAATAATGGACTTTACATGAGGTGATTACCATTGTTAGAGAAATCTAGATAATAGGTATCTATTCATGAAAAGTCCTTTTACTAAATGATGTTATATACATCCTTATGCATAATATATATTAAAAAAATACCTCATGGCATGGGTCAGTTTATTCCTCCTACTCTCCTATTACATTGCTTTACTTATGGGTAGTAAACATTAATAACCCATACTATATTATTCTTTAATCCAATATAGGCTTTCGATAAACTAAGTACTCTTTAGCTTCTTTTATAAGTAAATACTGTTTTTTTTCAAAACACTTTTTACTTGCATAATTACTAACTTTTACTCTTCCAATAAGATATTGTATATCATTCTTTTTACTAAGCTCTATAGATTTCTCTTCAATCAATTCCAATGTTCTTGTTCCTAGACCACATTTTCTATATCTAGAATCAATACTATACGATATGATTAAGCCATTTTCTTCTTCCTTATAGTCAAGCCGTATAGTTCCATAATCAATAGTTCCATCTGTTAAAATATAGAAATAGCAATTCTCGTCTTTTAGCTTACCATTGAACCAAATAAGGTGATTTTCCCATACAATAGGTTTCCCTGAAAGTGAATTTCTTCTTACTTCTTTGTCATTAGACCAATGAAATAAAGTCTTTGCATCCTTAATTTCCACTTTACGCAAATATAAGTTGTTTATGTCTGCTATTCTACTCATTTTCTCTTATCATCTCTTTTCCACTAAAGTAATATCAATACTTTAATTATAGTATATTATCTTGCTATCACCTCTTCAAGAAGAATAAGAATTTTATTTTACAAGCTTATGTAAGAGGATTCGATTCAGTAACACACATAAGAAATCCAGTAAAATCAACGATTTGAAGAGCTGTTTTTCAAGTGAAACAAATGCGGAACAATAAATTCAATAATTCCCTCAAGAATAAAACTAATCTCCCAACTAGATAGTAATATATACTCGAACATCAATCATGTTAGTGATAGTTGTTACATCGCTGCTATTACAGTTTGTTCCACTGCTCACATGAAGATTGTTATTGCCGAAACATATTAAGGTTTAGCGAGTATAGATGTAAGCCGATTATTGGCATTATGTTATATGTATATCTTTAACGGTCCTTCTGAATTGTCATTTTAGTTACTATATCATTTTTATCATATTCAAAATTAAAAATTAGCAAGTAACCTGCATCACAATAAAACAACCTAGCGTATATCGTGTGCCGGTCCCTTTTAAAGGAGAATATGAAAACTCTTCCACAACATGCTCTCTTGAATCACCAACATGAAGATGGTATTCATTTATATCTATTCCCGTTCCTCTTTCCGTATACTCCAGTGTCTTTTTACCTTTCACTTTCCCCATTAGTTTATCTGGAAAACGCAAACACTCTAATGAATGTCCTGGATACGGATCTATTTTATATTTTAAAACTTGTATTGCATTTGGGAAACCAAGTTTCCTCCAATACCGTAGGGAAACCCCTTGGGCTAGCACAGGTACAATATAAATAATGGCTAAAGATACTACTACAATTGCCCCTATTGTAATTCTTTTTTTCACTGTCTTTTTCTTCATACTCCCTATACTTCCAGTTATTATATCAACTATCTTAGTCAAATATATTATTACACCAGTATTTCACTTAACATACGATCTATGATGCTACTGAAATATTCATTTGGTTTATTATTATTAACAAAGCCTAACTAAAAAGACACATATGTTAGGCAATTCTATCTATGCGAGATAACATTCAAAACCTATACATTTTAGTAATTACACTATTACATCTAATCTCATAATAATATCAAACTATCGTTATTATGTCGTACATATCTCGGTTTACCAAAAACATTGGTTGATCTAATATCCAATCACCCCAATCAGAAGGCCAGAAACCACATCTTGGATAATATTATCCACCCATTTTTGTAAATGAAACTCCTATGTATGGCCTGCACGATGATACGTCCACCCATTGCTAAGACGTTGACATCGTTATACTCTCATTGAAAACTAAACCTTATTTGTGCTTAAGAAAATTCTAGTAGAAGATTATTTTAGAATCAGATTGGAACCACTACCAATCTTGTGGACCAAACAAATCCTCATATATCCTCTCTCTAATTTCCGGATTATGTAAGTCTTTAATTGCAATGCCATAAGAATCCACGATTGTGTCGTCAGCACCATTCTCTAACAGGAAACTTATTAGTTTGTTATTTTGTTTAACCATGGCATAAAACAATGCTGTTCTACCCTCATTATCCCTTGCATTAACATTAGCATTGTATTTCAACAAAAGTTTTACTATATCATATTGCTCGAATGCACAAGCTATAGTAAACGGCGTTGATCCATCCTCCGATGCTAGGTCTACCATAGCACCTTTTTCAAGCAACTCTTTTGCTACTTGATAATTACCTTCACCACAACTAATATATAGAGGTGTCTGTCCATACTCCTCTTTAAGATTCATATCTGCGCCATTCTTAAGTAGTATCTTTACTGTCATTACATAATTTTCCTGAGTTGCCCAATGTAAGGGTGTTCTCTCCGAATAATCTTTTTTATTTACATCAACTCCATAACTAATAAGTAACTCAACCATCTCATCTCTTCCATGGCTTGCCGCCACGTGCAATGCTGTATCATTGACATCCGCACCTTTCTGTATAAAGAACTGTACAAGCTCAACGTTACCATACGCTATTGCTATATGTAGTCCCTTATAACCAATTTTGTTTCTTGTATTCAGATTAAACCCCTGTTTTATATAGTCTGTAAGCAATTGTCTATCATCTATTTCAATAGCTTTAAAATATTTATTTCTTTTATTGTTCATTATATTCACCACCATTTCTAGGGAACTTTTGCTTCTAATATAATTTTATATTTAATACAAATTTTCTTCAACCTATTTTTACCATCATCATCTAATGCGTACTTTTCATCCAATAAAGGGTATAATTTCCCCTTCCCCAATATGTTATTACCATAATTTAATTGTATAATATTTAAGTTGTATCCAATACATAATTAGTATATTATTGCGCTATAGTCAAGTAATTAACCGTTTAATGTCTACTCAATTATTTTCTAGTGGCACATGGTCTTTCGAACTATTATCCTTTATTTTTATATTTTACGATATTTAAATGCTTGCATTTACAACAAATAAAAACCTTAGAAAAAGGCTCCAACCCTCTTGTTAATAGGCTGGAGCCTTCTCTATATTACCAAAACACTTTATTTACTTCTAACTTTATCTACACGTTTATTAGTCATCCTCCACTTTCATCTGCGTATAACAATAAATAATCAAAAAACTTCTTGGCTTTTTTCGACTTCTTCATAAGTCAGCAATTATGAATATAGTACTTTCGTTACATGGGAGGCTTCCTTAAGCCTTTCAAATTAGTGGAATCATCATTTAAAGGAACTGCTACACCATCCTGCTCCGTACTATTAATAAATATGGTTTGATTACCTAATGCATCCGGTAATTCTCTCCACATAACCTGCCTGGCCGAAATCCAAGTTCCACATTCATTAACTAAATCATTCTCATCAAAATCATCATACTCGCTCCAGTATATTATATCATTGGCTATTTTTAGGCTTGCTCCATAAATGATACAGTCATATTCTTCATTTCTAGGTTCTAAATTTAATTTATTAATTCCCATGAATACAAGTTCTATTACTGAATTCGGTGCTCCCTGTCTCTGAAAAATAATGGAAACACTTCTTAGATCATTAAATGGATACATCACCAAATTTTGATCAACCCATCCGCCACTCAAATAGTGCATTTCTTTTATACAACTATCATGAAAATGACCGAACTTTTCCATTAGATTTAATATATCGTTATCATTCTTTATTATACTATAGATCATTATTTACTTTCCTCCTGCTATAATAAAGTCGTAGCAAAAAGCTATGCTAGTTCTAATAAAATCTATATCGTAAGTTGGAGTAGGAGTTCTTCCTTTACATCATTTATTCCAACTATTGATACGTGTATAAACTTTCTTCTTACTTGTACGCAACCTGGCACGATGATACGGGTATGGCTCGAGCTTCCAAATAATCTGGTAAATTCAAAGCCACTGAAGTTCATATGTCCAGTTGTGGCTCACGTATTGCACGTCGTGCAATCTTCGCTGTTGCTTTGGCTTGTATTCGTACAAAACGTAACGGTGAGGCATTAAATCCTTATCTTTATGAATACTACATTAAAAAAGAATCCAAACCTAAGATGGTGGCACTTGATGCAATCATGCAGAAGGTCACAAATATCATCATTGCTGTCTTGCGAAACAATTCTGCATTCGAATTGCAATCTCCTAAGCAGCATCAGATTTCCTATCGACAACAGCCTATGCTGATGGTGCATAAACATTCAGGGATTGCTCGAAATAACAGTGCAATTATAAAACAAATTTTGATATTGTTTATTAAGTGCACCCTTTTTATGAAAACAATTACAAAGTAACAAAGTAGTTACATTTCCATCTTTTCCATAAAACGTTTATAGTGAATGTTTTCCATTTACTTATGTAAGGATGTAATAGAATTTGCCTTTCCTATTGGTTTTAAAGAACCAATTTTACCCTTAACTCGTTTATGACTCCTCGGTTTACCTTTTACTTTTACTTTCTTTTTTACATTATTACTTTTAATTTCTTTCTTTGCATTTGGTTGCGGCGATGCATTACTATATGTCCTACTATTGTTGTAACTATATATAATGCATCCAAATAAAATATACCAGCAACTACTACACCAGCTGGACCAAATGCTGCTCCTTCTGCCGCTGCCGCCCCCAAACCATCTTTTACGTCATTAACAGTTACAGAAATTTGTCCACTTGGATCCACATAATTTATCGGATCATTAGCACAGTACATATAAATATTCCAGGTATTCTCATCCTTCGCATTCCCTCTAACACTATCTTGTGACAAGAACCTTCCGGTACCTGAATCATAATACCTTGCGTTCATGTAATACAAACCAGTCAGTTCATCATAAACAGCACCAATATAAGTCAGTTCATTTTTTACACTGCTATCGCCAAAAGAGATAGAGGTTCCAAAGTCATCGTAGGAATAACCTTTTACACTTTCTCCATTTCCATCGATTAGGTTGGTAATACTTCCATGAATATCTTTATTATAGACGTAATAGGTAGCTTTGTCACCTACATAGGCCATAGTTGACATGACATTATCTGAGAGACCCTCATAGTAGAAGGAACGCAGCTTACCACTTGCATCGGTTGTATAGAGTAGTTCCTCATCCTAATAATAGTAGTTTGTGATCTGTCCATTATCGATCTTTTGAATGCGCTGACCATCTATATTGTATTCATACTCGGTGATTTCTCCAGTAACGATATCCCGTTGTCTTATTTGATTACCATTCAAATCATAGGTATAGGATACATTAGAAGTTCTTGAGAGGTGGTCCCCTCAACCGTAACCGATAATATCAATTGATTTAATGGATTGTAGGTGTAAGTTGTGGTTTCATTGCCTACTGTCATAGAAATACGGTTTCCAACGTTGTCATAGGTATACGTGGTGATGACAGGAGCCTCGGTATTCTTACTAACCTTGCTTTCTACTAATTGGCCAAGGGAATCGAATTGGTATTCTTTTTGCTCAGTATATTTATTATTGGCATAATGATAGCTAAGCAATTCAGAAGTAATGTTATTATTTTTATCATAGGTATAAGCATAACTTTCTACCGCACTACTTAAATTAGTACTCTTAAAGTATTTCATGGTTGCTACACGGTCTAGTACGTCGTAAGTGTACTGTTTTTGAATATACTTACCAGCGCCGGTAAGTATGTCTATATAATCCTTATAGGTTTGCACTTTACCATTTTTATCATATGAGTATTCACGAACTGGAACTAAGGTTCCATCATTTCGTACTGCTTCAATCATAGTTAGCCACTTATAGCTATTATAAAAATACTTTAAGGCAGTAATGTCTTTATTGTTGCTAAAACTCCTTTCAACAAGATTGCCCTCTAGGTCATAGGTATATCTTATCTTACAAGCATCAATCTGAGCTTTGGTAAGGGCATCCGTAGTATTTACTTCATAAGAAGCTTCCTTCTGTCCCTTCATATCATACTCATATCCGGTATACCGATATGGGTTCCAGGTAAGTTCTGTAGAAGTAGCATCTTGTGGGACATAGTCCTTCATAGCGGTCACTTGGTCAATAAGAACATATTCATTTATATTTAGATAGTAAAAAGGACCCTTCCTTAGAATTTCTTCTAA
>JAEZPG010000098.1 GCA_023413555.1 Bacillota bacterium
TAATATCCTTACGGTACAATACACTTGGGAATAAAGGAATAGAAAAGGAACGAAAAATGGTATAAAAACACATGCCATTTTTCGTTCCCTTTATTTATGTTCAAAATGTTGATAATCTTTGCTTGGGCTCCAATCTCCACCCCAGGTAAATCCGTACTTTAAAAAAGTAGTGTAGCAGACATCATCTTTACGAATAAAATAGGGATTATCAAGTTCCCGATTAGTATAACAGAGGCCGTTTTGAGGATAGACATTGGTCTTCCCATTTCTAACCTGGATATACGGGTTATAAAGAGGATTTATATCAATGGCTAACCCCTTGGCATGGTTAGACAGCTGATTAGTTCCTGCTATAGTACGATAGTTAAATGCAGAGGAGTTGTTATCTCCCATGGAGAGGTCATCATCCGCATCATATTCATCTATTAATACCATCTTCTCAATGGGATACTTGGCATCAAACAGTTCTCTCAATACAGCCAGCAGATCCTTTGCAATACTACGGTTTACAACCAGTTCACCGGTTTTTACTTGACCCTTAAAATCATAGTGAAGAGCCTCTATATAGACCAACTGTCCCAGGTCGAAATCCGCCTCCGGTTTGTAGGATCTATGCATCATTCGAGCTTTTATCACAAGGTCAATAGGCCGGTAGCTAAAGCTTTTGCATAGGGAATCCTTCTGTTCCATGGCCTAGTCCTCCTCGATTATCTGTATCTCTAAAAAGTCAAAATCTATAGCATCTATAAAATTATCATTGTTAAAACGGGTCTTATCATGTTTCTGAAAATCAGCTATGGTGGATTCTAGCCATAGTGGTTTGGACAGATCAAAGGCATAACAGACCTCATCTAGGGCATGAAAAATCTTATGGGTGCGGCTAAGCGTCATATCATCATTTTCCACAACCATATCTTTTATCAAATGATTATCCTTGAATACTTTGGCCCATAATCGAAACATACATATTCCTCCCCAATATATTAAAATAGAGTTATATTATACTTGTGAATTTCAAAACATTCAAGGTACTTTATGGGTTATAAAGAAAACTATCAATGTTGTGTAGGATATATTGTAAAATACGGAAGGAATTGATATGATAAGTGCAAGGAATACGACTGGAAAGGTGATCATATGGAAGGAAATAAAAGACGGGAAAAACTTATTGAGATATTAACTACCTCAAAGGAACCAATGTCTGGCAGTGAACTTGCAAAGGCCTTAGGTGTGTCAAGACAGGTTATTGTGCAGGATATTGCGCTAATTCGTGCCACCAATAAGAATATTCTATCTACCAACAAAGGATACCTGCTGTATGTACAGGAGCCTACGAAGTTCAATCGCTGCTTTCTCGTAAAACATTCTACGGAACAGATTGAGGAAGAGCTTTGTGCCATCGTAGACAATGGTGGTAAGGTACTGGATGTTATTGTGATGCATGATATATATGGACAGATTCAGACAGACCTAGTTCTTAAAAATCGCCAGGATGTTTATGAATTTGTGAAGAAGGTTGAGGAGAAGAAGATGACTCCATTAAAGGAATTGACAGACGGAGTACATCTTCATACGGTGGAAGCAGACAGCGAAGCCATCTTGGATCGAATAGAGAAGGTTCTTTATGAGAAAAAATTCTTGCTTAAATCCTAGAAGTGTGATATTATTTGCGGTAACCTGACAAGACAGGTGAATATAAAGGTGTATACACACGGAGGCGGTTCAATGAATAAGATAGGTAAATGGCTGCATAGGATATTTATAGATGGACTTAGCGGCATGGCTCTCGGTCTTTTTGCTACTTTAATAGTAGGGACCATTTTAAAACAATTCGGAGATTTAATTGGTGGAACAACGGGAAACTATTTGCATGCCATTGGTGTAGTGGCCGGTTGCCTTACCGGAGCTGGAATAGGTTGTGGGGTAGCCTGTAAGTTTAAGGAATCTCCACTGGTTGTAGTTTCTGCAGCAGTTGCCGGTATGATAGGCGGTTGTGCTACTGATATTATTAACAATACTTTAATCAATGATGCTGGAAGAATTGTACTTAAGGTGTCCGAACCTTTAGGTGCATTTGTGGCAGCTTACATAGCAATAGAAATTGGACATTTGGTTTCCGGGAAAACCAAAGTAGATATCATCATTACTCCAGTACTTAGTATTTGTGCAGGCTCAGCAGTGGGACTTTTGGTAGGACCACCTATTTCCTCATTTATGATCTCTATAGGGGATTTGATTATGTGGGCTACCGATCAGGTTCCATTTTTAATGGGTATTATTGTCTCTGTCGTTATGGGAGTAGTGTTAACACTTCCTATTAGCTCAGCGGCCCTTGGTGTTATGCTAGGTCTCAGTGGACTTGCAGCTGGAGCTGCGACAGTAGGCTGTTGTGCCAATATGGTGGGCTTTGCCGTTATAAGCTATCGAGAGAATAAGATGGGTGGACTGATTGCCCAAGGGCTTGGAACTAGTATGCTTCAAGTACCAAATTTGATTAAGAAGCCAATTCTATGGCTTCCACCAGTTCTGACCAGTGCGATTCTAGGACCTCTTTCTACCATGGTATTCCACATGACCAACAATAAAGTAGGTTCGGGTATGGGAAGTGCAGGTTTGGTTGGACAGATTACTACCTATGGAGAAATGGTATCAACCGATGGAGCGGTCCTAACCATTATAAAGATTGTCGTTATTCAATTTATCTTGCCAGCTGTATTATGCCTGATGATGTCAGAGTTTATGAGAAAAAAAGGCTGGATTAAGAATGGGGATCTAAAACTGGATGTCAATTAGAAATTAGATAAAAGCATTTTCTATAAAATGCTTACTAATGTATCTAAAGAATACCAAAACACCTATTAAATGGAAAATATGGAATAGACTAGGAACCTCGTATATGTTACAATGTTTTCTAAAGGCAATTATAATGCCTGAACTATTTAGAAAGAGATGGGACTTATAATGAAACGGGTTTTTAGAAGATTTCCAAAAGTTCTACTTGTAATAATATGTATTTTAATTGTGTCGATAGTAGTTGCCGCTAAAATCAGCAGTTTTAATAAAGAGCCAAGAAATAGTCAAACAGGTAGCTACAGGCAGATTACTGTTGACCAGAATGGAAATGTAGTAGATGGAAACAACAATCACAAAGATAAGACCAGTCCATCACCTAGAAAGAATAAAGGCAACTCAGATATAGAAAAGGATAATGTAACACCTTCGGAAGAGCCTATCACATCGTCACAATCTACTTCCGAAGAAGGTCAGAAAGTAACTCTAATGGCGGTAGGAGATGATTTAGTTCATACATCAGTAATTGAGAGTGGAAAGCGTTCCGATGGTACCTATAATTACGATCATTTATTTACTAATATATTAAAGGATATTAATGATTCTGATTTAGCCGTAATTAATCAGGAGACGGTTCTTGGTGGATCCGAATTGGGTTACTCAGGTTATCCTAAATTTAACTCACCAAAAGAGATTGGTGATGCCATTGTTAGAGCCGGTTTTAATGTGGTTCTTCATGCTACGAATCATGCCATGGACAAGAGTGAAGCCGGAATGCAGAATTCCATTAATTACTGGAAGAAACAAAAGGATGTAACGGTTCTTGGAGTGAATGAGACAGAAGAAGAGTATAACTCTGTGAAGGTCATAGAGGTAAAGGGTATAAAGATTGCTATGCTGAATTATACATATAGTCTGAATGGGCAGCCTTTGCCGAAAAATAGAGAATATATGGTAAATCTTCTAGACAAAGAGAAGATTCGCAAGGATGTAGCTTTAGCAAAAGAGCAGGCGGACTTTGTCATTGTATTTCCACATTGGGGAACCGAATATGTCTATGAACCATCCAATTCTCAGAAGATGTGGACAAAGCTGTTTTTAGAGACAGGTGTAGATTTGGTAATCGGTGCGCATCCTCATGTAATAGAGCCTGTTGAATGGTTCACAAGAGAAGACGGTCATAAGATGCTAGTATATTATTCTCTCGGTAACTATGTATCCGGTCAAAATGAGTATCCAAGAATGCTTGGTGGTATGGCGAAGATAACGATAGAAAGGAAAGATGGTGGAAAACCAGAAATTACAGATGCATCCGTTACCGGCTTGGTAACACACTATGAGAAAAAATTTGCAAATCTACAGGTATGCAAATTAGCTGATTATACAGATCAACTGTCTTCCAAGCATATGATTCAAGGCATGTCTGTATCAAAACTTAAGGGATTGGCTGATAAAGTATGGGGAGACTGGTATAAGGAATAAATAGAAATTACAATATAAAATAAAGGGTTTTGCTTGCAAAACTCACTGCCAGCGGAGAGGCGCACCAGAGACATTTTCCTTTCCGTTGTAGTGCAATTAAAAAGCCTTGCATTAAATTGCAAGGCTTTTTGGTGGCTTATAGTAAACCATAGGAATACTGCGAAGTCCAAAACCATTGCCAGATAGATAAATATCGTATAAAATAGAAAGGTAAAATATCAAAAATAAGTCAATACTATGAAACAACAGAAGGAAGGTATATTATGTCTTATACATCGTTATATCGTAAGTTTCGCCCCATAGGTTTTGAAGATGTTAAGGGGCAGGAGCATATTGTAAAGACGTTAAAAAATCAAATAAAGGCCAATCGTGTAGGACATGCCTATCTGTTCTGTGGGACCAGAGGAACTGGTAAGACAACCATTGCTAAGATATTAGCCAGGGCAGTGAATTGTGAACATCCGGTAGACGGAAGTCCTTGTAATGAATGTCCTACCTGCAAAGCCATACTGAATCAAACCTCTATGAATGTCATAGAGATTGATGCTGCCTCTAACAACAGTGTGAATAATATCCGTGACATAATAGATGAGGTGCAGTATTCCCCTACGGAAGGCAGGTATAAGGTTTATATTATAGATGAGGTTCATATGCTTTCTGCTGGAGCTTTTAACGCTTTGTTAAAGACCTTAGAAGAGCCTCCATCCTATGTCATCTTTATTTTGGCTACCACAGAGGTTCATAAGATACCGATAACCATTTTATCCAGATGTCAAAGATATGACTTTAGGCGTATCTCTATAGATACAATTACAGCTCGTCTCGAGGAACTGATGGCAAAGGAACAGGTTCAGGTAGAGGAAAAAGCCCTTCGCTATGTGGCCAAGGCAGCAGATGGTTCCATGCGTGATGGACTTAGCCTATTAGATCAGTGTATTGCCTTTTACTATGGAGAGACACTGACCTATGATAAAGTCTTGGACGTTCTGGGTGCTGTAGACACAGAGATTTTTCAGAAGCTCTTAAGGTTATTACTTTTAGAGAAGCCGGTAGAGGTAATGGAACTAGTAGAAGAGCTGATTATTAAAGGCAGGGATCTAGGACAATTTGTTATTGATTTCACCTGGTACATGAGAAATCTCATCCTTCTTAAAAGTGCCGACATGGCAGAGGATATGATTGAGGTATCCTCTGAGAATCTCATGGAAATGAAGAAAATGGCGGCCCAGGTAGAGATGGACACCCTTATGAGGTACATTCGAATCTTTTCAGACCTGTCTAATCAGATTAAATATTCCACTCAAAAAAGAGTACTAGTAGAAGTGGCCTGTATCAAGCTTTGTAAACCTCAAATGGAGACGGATTACACCTCTATTCTGGAACGTCTTCGTCAAGTAGAGAAGAGGCTAGAGGAAGGAATTGTTGTTAAGGAAACTATATCCGGGCAGATATCTCAAGCACCTCAGGGTAAGGAAGAAGAGAAAGAGCAGCAGATTCATGTGGAAGCTCTCCCTGAGGATGTAAGACAGGTAGCGGCTAACTGGAATAACATAGTAAAGGATTTAGATGGTCTCTTGCAGCAAATGGTGAAACATGCAGTTCTTACCGTAAATGAAGGAAATGTGCTAGTTCTGGCATTTTCCGAAGATATATATAAAAGCTATGTGGAGAAAGAAGCTTCCATGAAAGCAATAAAAGATGCCATAACCGAATATATTAACAAAGAGGTTTCCGTTCAAACTAGACTTCTTAAAGGAGGTCAGGATGGGCTAGATAGAGTAGCAGATATTACGAAGCTCATTAAGACGGATAATATTGAGGTGATTTAAAAAGGTATCTAAAAGAGGCTTCAAACGGATATTGATTAAGAAGCAAAATAAGGTTATTATAGTAACTAGTAAGAGAAATGAAGGAGGACCAACTCATGGCAAAACGTGGTGGTTTCCCAGGTGGCATGCCTGGTAATATGAATAATTTAATGAAGCAAGCTCAAAGAATGCAGAAGCAGATGGAAGAGAAAACAAAGGAGCTTGAGGAAAAGGAATACGAGGCTACAGCAGGCGGTGGAGCTGTAACTGTACGCGTATCCGGTAAGAAAGAAGTGGTAGCGGTTAAACTTGCAGAAGAAGTGGTAGACCCTGAAGATATTGAAATGTTAGAAGACTTAATTATGGCAGCAACCAACGAAGCACTACGTAAGATGGAGGAAGAAAGCAGCCAGGCAATGGGTTCCCTAACAGGTGGTCTTAACTTAGGTGGGGGCTTTCCATTCTAATGGATTATTACAGTAAGCAGATTAGTAGATTAATAGAAGAACTCTCAAGACTTCCAGGGATTGGCTCCAAGTCAGCACAAAGACTGGCTTTTCATATTATTAATATGCCGAAGGAGCAAGTGCAGAATCTGAGTTCTACCATTCTGGAGGCTAAGAATAATGTGAAATATTGCAAGCAGTGCTGTACCCTAACAGACCAGGAGCTTTGTCCAATATGTCGAAGTGATAAACGAACTCCTAAGGTTATTATGGTAGTGGAGAATTCCAGAGATTTGGCAGCCTATGAGAAAACTGGCAAATACGACGGTGTCTATCACGTACTTCATGGAGCTATTTCACCTATGTTAGGAATAGGGCCTGCAGATATTCGTCTCAAAGAACTAATGTTAAGGCTCCAAGGAGAGGTAGAGGAAGTGATTATTGCCACCAACTCCAGCCTTGAGGGAGAAACCACAGCAATGTATATTAGCAAGTTGATAAAGCCTACAGGAATCAAGGTAAGTAGAATTGCCAGTGGTGTTCCGGTGGGTGGAGATCTTGAGTATATTGATGAAGTGACTTTGCTTCGAGCATTAGAAGGCAGAATTGAGTTATAAGCCGTGTTGCCATAAGAAGATAATATTATTTTAAAAAATGCTTAAAGAGAGGTTATATCATGATGTTAGAAACATGGTTTAATAGGGGGAAGAAATCTCGGTTAAACCATGTTTTATATTTGCTGGTACTTAATAAGTTTAATGTTTATTCTATGGGAGGGTTATAACTTGATATCTGGAATTAGCCATATTACTTTTATTGTTAAAAACTTAGATAAAGCAACAAAATTTTTTCAAGAAATATTTGAGGCAAAAGAAGTTTATTATAGTGGAGAAGAGCAATTTTCTATCTCGAAAGAAAAGTTCTTTACAGTAAATAATCTTTGGATTGCAATTATGGAAGGCAAGGAAATTGAAAAGAGTTATAATCATATAGCATTTAAAATAGACGAATCAGACTATGAAATGTATCTAGAAAGAATAGAAAAACTTGGGTTAGAAATAAAGAGTGGAAGGACAAGAGTTGAGGGAGAAGGTAGTTCAATATATTTTTATGATTATGACAATCATCTTTTTGAACTTCATACGGGAACATTAGAAAGAAGACTTCTTCGTTACCAGAGATAGTATAAATGACAATAAGTAAAGTAAGATTATCTCCTGGTATATCGTAAAATAAAATCTGATATGATAACGCTAAGAAAGCCTGGTCATTGGGACCAGGCTTTCTTTTGGTTAATGAGAGGGGGGTATTCAAATATATAATCTTTCTTGCAATTATTAGTATAAACAGTAGTTGTGTTCAATTTATGACCAATTTATAAATTTGGTATAAAATTTATTAACTAATTGTATAATATTCATTATTTTGTTAGAATAGAATATATGAATGTACCGTACATGCTGACATCTTTATACCGAATGAAAGGGAGAAGGATATGGATAAGGATAATTTACTGGAGCAGGGGGTTGGTGCCCTGTACCAATTACGGGATAAATTGAATACTCTAAAGAATATTATGAGACAGCTGTCAGAAAAAGACATGGAAGAGAATCAACTTGAAAATGAGATAGAACTTAAAAATAGTATGGTTCAGGATGAGATTCAGATGGCTATAGTAAAGCGAGAAAATGAAATTGTAGCATCCTTCGAAGAGCAGATAGAGCGGCAGAAAAATCGTATGAAAAAAGTGCAAGAAAAAAAGGAACGCTCTAAAAGTGATAAGGTCTCCCAGAGAATAGAGAAGGAGACTGCCCAATTAAAAGGAGATAATCAAAGACTTAAACAGGATGTTAAGAATATATTTCAGCAAGGGAATGTATCCCGATTTTTTAATACGAGATTGTATTTCGCATTGTTTTCACCAAAAGGATTAGGTGACTTCGGAATTATTCTTATTTCATTGGCCCTTATCTTGGTAGGTATTCCTTTATTGTTATATTATCTTATTTTCGACTGGAACAACACCGTTGGTCTTATAATAACCTATCTAATTGTCATTGGAGCCGTAGCAGGCCTTTATTATCTAATTATCAAAGCCACTAGGAAGAAGAATGCGTCAGCCATTGCTAGTGGGAGGGCAGTTCGTTATAAAATGAGACAGAACAACCGTAAAATTCAAAAGATAAGAAAGAGAATTCTTAAGGATAAGGATGAAAGTGCTTATAACCTAGGAGAATATGATAACGAGATTAAAGATATCAATAATAAGATTGCTGATATTAATAGGCAGAAGGCAGAAGCGGTTGCTGTGTTCAGAAACTCTACAAGTAACATCCTGGCCAATGATGTGAGACAGAAGCATGAAAAGGAACTGGAGGAGACCAAAGAAAGATATCAGATGGTTCATAAAGAGTGTATGCAATATGAGGATCAGGTAAAGGAATTGTCCGTGGGACTTGCCAATGATTATGAAGTATATCTTGGAAAAGAATTTATGGACCTTTCCAACTTGAACAAGCTGATTACTATCATGGAAGATAACCAGTTTAATAAAATATCAGAAGCAGTAGATTATTTTAAAAAGCAGATAGGAAATTCTAGTGTAACAGTGGATAAACAAGATTAGGATACGTTTTACTATAACAATAACAGGGTTGCAACGACTAGTTGCAGCCCTGTGACCATCTATAACAGGCGATTAAACTCGCTTCTCCCAATTCTTATGCAATATGGACGTATCCACCTCATCTGGAAATCCACCTCATAGGCTGTTACCTTTTACGGGAATCCATTGCCAGAGAAGTCACTCCGATTTGGTTCATCACATACCGAAGACCAATGCAAATATAATCTGCTAACTGCATTACCGTGTCTAATCTTGTAGTTTGTAGTAGCATATGGTTTAAATACCCGGAGACATTTACAATTCCCGTTATAAAGATATCTCCCACAATCGGCAAATTCTTGTCTACCCCGATTCCAGGGCTTAAACTTCCCTCTCCCAATGTCACATATCCCACATGCTTATCCTTTCCAAGAGAAGCATCTATCGCCACAATAAATGGATATTTGTAGGTCTCATAGATGTTTTCCAGTGTCTTGGTCAGATTTTTTGCATGCACCGGCCGAGCCAGAGTTCCGTATATATGCACATTTTTATATTGTTGTTTTTCTAATTTATATCCGATGATTGGGCCAAGACAATCTCCCGTTGCCCGATCGGATCCAATGCAGAGAATAATTACAGAATGCTTTTTGGATATTTTCGACGCCAATAATCTGTTTAATTCCCGGCAAAATCGGTAGATGGAGGCTTCTTCTTGACAATCAAAATAGCGCAGAGTAGACGAAGCTTCCTCATAGCTTTGTTTCATATAGTTCCTTTCCCAGCAAAGCTGTAATACATTATAATTATAAGTATTACCAAACATAGGGAGCATAGACGTAAAATTTAAAAAAGCTAACGCAATAATCAACAAAATATGTATAAAACAGAACTTAAGAAAAATTCTGAATGCGAAAAGAAAGTAAATATAGAAATGAAAATCGATTATTCATCAAATTATAGTAGAAATGTTATTATATGGCATTGTTTCAATGTGACAAAAAACTTTATACAGTAATGGTAATATACCCATGACCAAACCTGATTTCAGGCACAATTCGAATTTGAAAGGCGGTATATTGATGATGATTGAAACTATTCAAAATAATCAGAATAATCAGAAAGAGAAAAAACAGAGAAATAACGGTGTGAGATTACCTAAAAATATAAGACAAATTGGACCAATGGATGGGGATAAAAGAGTCTACATTGAAGATTATGTGATGACCTATATGAAACAGATAGCAATGAAGAGCTATGGAAACTATCATGTGGCAGTGCTTCTTGGTCATGTTACTCTGGTGGAAGGGGAGAATAATGTCTTTATTAGCGGTGCAGTAGAGGTACAGGATATCCTTTTTGATGATAAGGTCTTTGGGAATGAGAACTGGGCTAAAATCTATGAAGATATTAAAAAGTATTTTGACAATGAAGAAATTGTTGGTTGGTACATAACAAGGCCCGGACTACAATTAGAGGTAAACGACTACCTCTGCAAGATTCATATAGACAATTTTGCAGGCAATAACAAGGTGCTTTTGATGTATGATAGCATTGAACGGGAAGAAGCATTTTACCTATTTAACAATCAAAACCTATGTAAGCAAGATGGCTATTATATCTATTATGAAAAAAATGATAACATGCAGAATTACATGATTGATCATAAGGATAAAGATAGCATTGAAGCTGATTATGTGGATCAGACCTGTATCAATATTCGCCAAGTTATAGAACGTAAAAATAATGAAAAGATTCAGAGAAAGCGCAGTCTTTCTGTGATGTATGCAGCGGCATCTGTCTGTGCTATATTTGTAATTATTGTCGCGATAGCAATGTTTTCTGGAAAAGGGATAAAGGATGCTAATCAAACAGTGTCAGTAGGAGATCAGAATCAAAAGGGAAAATCCCAAGTTGCAGATCCATCCGTCAGTCCTGGGACTACTCAGGTCAATGTTCAACAAGGAAATCTTGGTTCCATCAAGAATGAGGATGTAATAGGAGATAAGACAACAAACAATGATAATCCAGTGGATATCACAGTGGAGGGGACCACTCCAATTGATTCTTCGGATAACAAGGGAAAGGATAGCAAGGACCCTGACAGTAAAGACACTGGAACCAAGGCTCCAGATACCAAGAATTCGGACAACAAAGACAAGGACACCAAAAAGAGTGATTCGGAGGAGACCACGAAGCAAGCAACTACCTATACAATTAAAAGAGGCGATACTCTAGGTGCCATTAGTTTGAGATTCTATAAAACTAAGGCAAATGTAAAGAAAATAATGGAGGCAAATAAGATAGATAATAAGGATACCATCTATGCTGGTCAGATAATAAAGATCCCATAAGGAGACATTCGGAAAATGTAAAGGAAAATATGTTGGTAATATTGGAACAATACTGTATAATAAAAAGTATTAACAATGAAAAAAGTACTTAAGTATTAGAAATAGGAGCAGATTGTATGGCAACGTTTGCAGATAAATCAGATTTTGTTCAGTACGAGAAACGTATTAGAAGACATAAAAAACAAAAGCTATTTATAATATTGGGAATACTTTTGGTTGCAGTAGCAATATGTGTGTATCTGGTATTTTCATATATAAACCGTATTTTTAACAATTACACAGTGACAACGCAAATAGAGAGACAAGAAACGGGAGAGGTCCAGTATCTTCCCTATGATGACCAGATTCTTAAAATTAGCCGAGATGGTGCTTGTGCCTATGACTCAACGGGCAATATTACCTTTAACGGCAGCTATACCATGCGAAACCCAAAGGCCGATATATGCAATAATTATATTGCTGTTGCTGATATAGGTGGGTACAGTATTTATGTGTTTGATGGCACCAATTCGGGAAAAGAGATTAAGGTGACCCTGCCAATTCTGCAGGTTCAGGTGGCTAGACAGGGCATGGTAGCTGTTTTGATGGAGGATAAGGATACCAATGTGATCAGGCTGATTAAGTCAGACTCATCCCCCGACCCGCTAGTTGCAGAAAAAGTGACCAATGTAGAGGAAAATGGATTCCCGGTTAATATTGCATTGTCTGACGATGGAAAAAAATTAATAACGAACTATATGCAGGTTAACAACGGCGTAATAAAAAATCAGGTTACTTTTTATAACTTCTCTGATGTTGGTCAAAATGAAGATAAAAATATGGTAGGAATGAAAGACTATGGTGATAATACCGTGGCAGATGTTAAGTTCATTGATAACAACACGGCTTGCATTTTGACCACCACTGGTTTTGAACTATTTAGTTTTAGAGAGAAGAGCCAGGAAGTATACCATAAAACCTTTAAAAATGATATCAAGAGCGTTTTTTATACAGATACCTATATTGGATTTGTGACTGAGAATTATAATGAGGCGAATAAATACCAGGTACAAGTCTATAGTACCAGCGGCAATAAGGTTTATAGTGACTCTATTGACTTTGGTTATGACAAGGTTTTAATGGTAGAGAAGGAAATGATTTTTTATTCAGAAAAGGAATGCCATATTATTAAGTTAAATGGGGTTGAAAAGTTTAAACATTCCTTTGACAAAAATATTTCTACAATCATGCCAATTAACCATTATAATAAATATTACCTTGTTAATGACACTTCCATAGATATTATTAAACTGACGGAGGATTAAGATGAACTGGTTAGCTATTCTTGTTTTGCTATTTTTAATAGCCTATATTATAAGAGGGTATCATAATGGACTTATTAAGACAGTATTTTCAATCTGTGCAGTATTTATTGCCCTAACAGTAGCATTTGTGGGAAATAAAACCTTAAGTGGTATTTTGCAGGATAATGAGACTATTTATAAGGCGGTTAATAACAAGGTCGTTAAGACCATGGAAATTGAAACAGATGCCAAATCTGCAGCAGAGCAGAAAAATTATATTGATTCTCTTCCTGTTCCAAAGCGCTTGAAAGAAGCTCTAACAGAGAATAATAATAAGAAGGTTTATGAGTTAATGGATACCTCCAAGTTTGGAGATTATATATCTGGTTATATTACTCGTATGATCTTGAATGCTATTGCTTTTGCAATTCTATTTATTGTTACCTTGATACTGGTACGGATCATAGCAAGTGCTTTAGATATCGTCAGTAGATTACCGGTGATACATACCCTTAACAAACTTGGAGGTCTGGCTCTAGGTTTGATTCATGGGTTTGTAGTATTGTGGATTCTGTGTATTGTATTAACAATTTCCAGTGGTACGGGCATTGGTATAAGAATTTTTGAGGCTATTAACGATAGTGTGTTTCTCTCTTCTATATACAACAATAATTTGTTGCTTTATTTTATTGTTAATGCAACGCAGATGTGTCTATTGTAAAATAAGTTATAAATAAAAGAATAGAAATAATAACAATGGGTATGTAGCAAATGTAAAATATCTGCTACGTACCCATTATCATTCATAATTATATTATTACTCAGAGATTTTATAGACGCCTAATTTATTTGGGTTTGTGCTAATCCAAGAATTGTAATTTATATAGAGACCATAGGCATCTCTTCTTATACCTTCCATTTCTGGTTTGCCATCAAAGATAGTATTATAGAATTTACAGTAGCTAGCTGTATTGTCATTACAGGATATAGTAGTTTCAGAATTTTGGTACTCTATCCTTACAACACCGCCAACATCACCTATTGCTCCACCTGAAACATATAGGTAATATTTTGAATCATTTTTGTAGATATCAAATGCTTGATAGCAGTTATTTGGTCTGATGCTGGACTTTATAGTTGACAAATGATTTTCTGTGGTTGTCTTATCTGATAAATTATAATATGTTGCAGAGCCGTTAAGAAGGGTTTCTATCTTGCTTAAATCATATATGGAGTAGTAACAGCCATATCCACTTGTTAATTGTATTCTAAATGCAATTTGATTGTTAATTGGATCGGTTGCTACAGTAACGCGTGTTACCTTACAAGTGTTCGGATCATTAAGATTACTATTAAGATAGGTTTTGGTTGTACTATTTGAGTATGTAGTCTTTTCAAAGCCATAAATTGTCTTAGGATTTGATAAAGATAATGTATATCCATTCGTAGTCTGTTTAATGGCATATGTATATCGTGTAATCGCAGGGGAATCATTATAACGATCAGATATATACAAAGTACTGGTATTCTGATTTATAGCTAAAGACTCAGGATGAACATTTTCAGGTAAAATAACTTTTGCTTGTTGAACATACTCTCCGGCATCGTTTTTTACCAGTAGTAACAAACGTGATTCTACGTCGTCTTTCGTAGATTGTGTTGCCAAAGTGTACTTGTCATTAACGAATTCAAAGTTTTGAATACAATTTTGTACGTCTAATACTAAAGTTTTTTTAAGTACGGGTGTTACTTCTACCGTGGTTGCTGCTGATACATTCATGGGCAGAGCCAAAAACATGGTTAGTGCTAATACTAGTGCGGTTAGTGTTTTAAAACTATTTTCAAATCTTTTCATTTTTCCATCTCCTTTATATATAATATTATTACAAAATATAGTATAACACTCAAATATTTGGAATTCAATATTTCTGGTGTGTGCTTGTAGAGGTGTATGAGGTGTACGAAATTCAAATTCAAATGATATTATTACATCGACCACATTGTATTTAGAATAAGAAAGGTTAGATTGGATATTATATGAATATATAGGAAATTAAATTGTTTGTTTAATTAATACAATTTAAAAGAAATCTAGTATAAAAGAGAGATATTCCAATAGAAAAGGTGGATTAACCCTCCTATTTATAAGGGATTTAAGCAAATTGATAAATTTGTATCGAATTTTGTAAAAATAATATAAAAAAAGTGTTGACATTATGTTTTTCAGATGATATAATCGTTTTTGTTGACACGGCATACGGTGCTGTGATTGACGTGAAAGAACATTGATAACTGAACAGTGAAACAACCCTGAAAATTCAATAAGAATTTCAGAATTAGAACGTTTCTTTATGAAACAGTAAATGACATCGAAAGATGTAACGGTTAAACAAGCTAGTGCTTTT